>JANYFT010000219.1 GCA_025359625.1 Ferruginibacter sp. | reverse complement strand
AGAGCAGCCATTTTTTAAAAGCTATGCTAAAAGTAATTTATCCGATGTTGATTTTTATAAACAAAATGAGGCGCTGTTAAAAATGTATATAGCATCACAGGTTCAAAATACTTTTTTATACAGTAAGCTCAACCAATCAGGGATGCCGCCATTGGATACTACCTCTTTTTATCTTAAGCCAGATGCCGTTTACCTGTTGGACAATTATGTAAGGTTTACCACCCTGGAAGAAGTACTAAGGGAATATGTGCTGGAAGTGAATGTAAGAAAACCCAATGGACATTTTTTATTTCCCGTGTATGATGAAACAACCAAAACCATATTTAATAATTCGCCACTGGTATTATTGGATGGCCTGCCCGTTTTTGATTTTAATAAATTAATGACGTTCGATGCGCTAAAGATCAGGAAGCTGGAAGTGATGAGCAGGCGATATTACCTGGGCGGTAATTCTTTTGATGGTATTGTAAATTTTAGTACTTATAAAGGAGATATGGCAGGCTACGAAATTGATCCCCGTGCCACTGTTGTAGATTACGAAGGGCTGCAATTGCAAAGAGAATTTTATGCACCTGTGTATGCAAGCGAAGCGCAATTGCAAAGCCGTATTCCTGATTTCAGAAATCTTCTTTATTGGTCGCCAAAACTAATCACAAAAACCAATGGTAAAGAACAAAAGGCGTTTTATAGTTCAGATTTGCCCGGCCGTTATGCCATCGTTGTTCAGGGCATAAGCGAAGATGGAAGGGCTGGTGCAAGTGTAAGTTTTTTTGAGGTAAAGAAGTGATAATTATGACTGATTTTTGGCTTTATTTTGTATTACTAATAACTGGCAACATTAACCTTTTTTCGCCACTAATAAAAGATCTGAAATTAAAAATTTTCTTAGGGCGTTTAGTTTATTGGTATTGATCAAATCAACATTGCATTTCAATAATTCACCCCACACAACTTTATTTTCAGGCGAACCCCATAACCGAACTTTTCTGCCATTTTTATGCGCTTGCGTTACGTAATATGCCAATCGCTGTATTTCGCTTTCAGTTATTTCACCCTTGCCCTTCCATTTCAACAATTTGGAATATTTGCAACTGGCAATAGGATACACATTCCTGGAAGAATCATTACCTGCCTGTTTAAGGTTTTCATCCATAAACACAATACGGTCATTCTCGCCCTTAATCAGGTTGTAAGGTTTATGACCTGTTATTACCACGGTTACATTGCGTAATTTAATTTCACCATTTTCATATACTGACAGCATTGATTTATATTTTTCCAGCAACAATACTAAAGCAGTGTAAGTTTTATTAGCATCCGACTTTATATCAATCATTAGGGTAATGGCAGCATTATTTTGAAGTTGTTCTTTTTTAGCATTCTCTACAACGTAGTTCAACAGGGGTTTTAAGTAAAGTTCTTCCAGTGTTCTTTTCTTTTTTAAACAAGGTAAAAAATGAGCTACAATTAACTGATCATTTCTTAAATAAACATCTGCTTCTACATAGGTAAAGCCATGATCCAATGCATCAAGCAATGGCCTTTTGTGCCAGTAATCGTTATGTGCATAAGCGTTTGGAAGAATGATAGTTTGAGCATGAACGACAGCAACTGAAAGCAAAATAAAAATAAAAAATATTTTTTTTTGCAACTTTAAATAAGTCATAGGATTGAATATATATTTTACAACAAACATAATTTTTATAAACTCAAACATATAATAGGCCCATGTCTATAACATTACAATAACTTAAAGTAATTATTATTAAAATTTCGCAGGTTATTTAACAGGCCTGCAAATGGCTTACTACTGGTGCTCCCTTTATACTTTATAAATAAGTACAATCAAACTTTAGAATGATAATTTCCCAAGCGTAATCCTTATTGCTTCATTAATTAAGAACATAGATGTTGCTGCACAAGTATCACTAATAAAATCTTGTTTAAAAAATGATGTAACAAAGGCCTAAAAACAGATATGGCTGCAACAAGTTATTTGGCTACCCTATTTAAAATGCTTTTTGCTACAGAATAAAAACAAAGTATGTTTAAGTAGAGTTATAAAATGAAAACGTAGCTATTGTTTTTTTATTGCTGGTAGTAATGTACTCAAAATAATTTTGGGATTCAGTTTCAGCAGTAAAGCTTTTTATTGCTTACTACTGCACCCCGGCCTGGGAGCCAGCTGTTCAATACGGCCGTAAAGTAAATGCCTACCGGAGGCAACCGGTTACATTTGTTGTGGAAGAACAGTAGCATATTAACGTGAAAAGCACAGGTAGAAGACTTTGAAGACGTGGTTGGTGGAGGACACCGGACCACGGAATATAGGGTTTGCGGTGATGGGAGATGTACCAACCACGGAAGCAGAATGGATTGGGTACAAAAGGTATCCTGGTTGGACCATGCTATGCAGCACAGTTGGTACAAACCATGCCGGCGTTTAATCCGTCCGGCAATCCATTTTAATTTTGTTCCGGACTGCTTAAGTAAAACATTCCATGACTCATTTTCAAAGTGAGTCATGGAATAAATCTATTTGCATTATGGCAATACCTTCACCATGATATCTTTGAAAAATACGATACTTTTTGGATCATGTCCCTGCAGTGCAAAAGTACCGCTTGAGATCACCCTGCCGGCGTGCCCTTCGGGAGGAACAAAACCATCCGGTTGTGTCCAATCTGTAACTACGGTGTCGTTTATTTTTACGATCACATGTTTACCTTCTACTTTAATGTATTCTGTGTACCATACATCATCTTTAACGTACACTTCTTTGGTGTCTTTGATATCATACAAACCACCCGTTCTTTTCCAGTCGGTGTGAGAATTATTTACCTGCACTTCAAAGCCTTTATCAGGAAAGCTTTCCTGCTGGTAGGCCGTATGGAAATAGATGCCGGAATTAGAACCTGGCTTTGTCATTACCAGTGCCTTAAATTCAAAATTGGTAAAATTATGCTCCATGACAGATCCTTCGTAAAACAAGTGAGAGGTTGGGCCACCCACTTTGATAGCACCATCTTCTACTGAAAATGTTCCCGGCTTATCACTCGCTTTCCAGCCATTGAGTGATTTGCCATCAAAAAGGCTTACCCAGCCATTACTGGTTGTTACCTTATTGATATGTGAACAAGCCATTAAAGTAAATACGGCAGCAAAGAATAAAATGTTTTTTTTCATAAATTAATTTGTGGTTAAGCCTTCAATAAAAATTGTTGTAAATCACCTGTTATTTAAAATCTTTTATAAATTATACTGTTTTAAAACATCAGCCGGAACACCTTCCCATTTATTAGGTGCATTGCCAACATAGCCCAAATCTTTAATGCCCATCGCACTGGTGTAAAAGCCCGATGCCGTAAGGTTGCGCATGCGGTTAAAGAAAACCACGCCCTGCTGCATTTCGGGTTTTGCTTTTTTAGGATAGGCCATCTCGGTGGCCATTTCCAGTTGCTGTGCGGCAGTGCAGGCTTTAAAAGCATTGCCATACCTGTTGAGGCATTGCACATCCAGCCACTTTAAACCGCCACGCATAGGTACCTGGTGGTCGGGAATATCTTTTACGATAAACTCAATAAACTCGGGCACTTTGGCATCGGAGGCGCTGCCGGATATTTCATCTTTTGGAATGATGATATCTGCCAGTACGGTGATGGTGGCCAGCTCATGATCGGTAAAGAACTTTTCGCTGTGCAGTCTTTTCAGTCGTGCAATTTCAAAATCCTGCAGGCCTGCTGTATCTTCTACATTCGCCTTGTCAATTACTTTCGGAGATTTATCCGTATCAGTTTTACAGGCATCCAACAATAAGACAGTACTGATAGTACTTAAGCTGATTGCCTTTAAGGAGTCTCTTCTGTTCATACAATTAAATATTTTGTTTTTTACGCTGATCAAGAACATATTCTGCGGTACGCATGGACAGGGCCAGTATTGTCCAGGTGGCATTTTTATCGCCCTGCTGTACAAAGGGTGCTGCATCTACCACAAACAAATTTTTACAATCATGTGCCTGGCACCATTTATTAAGCGCCGAGGTCTTGGGATCATCACCCATGCGGATAGTGCCTACTTCATGTATAATTCTTCCGGGTGCTTCCAGGCCATAATTGGTCTCAGGGCCGTGAATGTCTGATGTAATGATGGCGCCCATTTCATGCATGATGGACTGAAAAGTTTCCTGCATGTGTTTCGCCTGGTTCACTTCTTCCTTGCTCCAGTTATAATTAAAGCGCAACACCGGGATGCCAAATTTATCTACCACCTCAGGGTCTATCTCACAATAATTATCCTTTCTTGCGATGGCAGTACCTCTGCCGGCCATTCCGACCTGCGTACCAAAAAAACGACGGTAGTCATCTTTTAATGAAACGCCCAACCCTCCTGCCTCTTTCACCTTTCCATCCCTGCCCGGCACAAGCCCGTTTACATGGGGCACATTGCCACCAAAGCCGTACGAAGGCATGTGCATGCCACCTCCGTATTCAATATGATACCCTCGTGGAAAATCAAGATTTTTATTATCCAGCCACCAGGGTGAGTAAATATGTATGCTGCCTACCCCATCTTCATTGTAGCGTTTTCTGTCCATCAGTTGTGGTAAAAAGCCGCCCAGTCCTGCACCGGTAGAATCATGCAAATATTTACCAACTACCCCACTGTTATTGGCAAGGCCACCGGGATGGCTTTTAGATTTTGAGTTTAATAAAATTCTGGCCGACTCACAGGCACTGGCTCCGAGGATAACCGTTTTGGCATTTACCTGGTACTCTTCACCATCTGTTTTATCTACATAAGAAACCCCTGTTGCCTGTCCTTCGCCACCCGTGATGATCTCCCTCACCATAGCATTGGTGATCACTTTTAAGTTACCCGTTTTTATAGCAGGAATAACCAGGCAGGAAGAAGCAGAAAAGTCACCATATATTTTACAGCTTCTGCTGCACTGCCCGCAATAAAAGCAGGCACCACGGTCTTTATTACCCGGCAATGCTTCTGTTAAAACAGATCCTCTTCCGGCTATTACTTTTACGCCTGCTTTTTCAGCACCCTTCTTTATAAACAACTCATTTAGCCTCGGTTTTGGCGGGGTGAGAAAAATACCGTCTGGTTCATTTTCAAGTCCTTCAACAGTGCCATATACACCTATTAAGCGATCTACTTTATCATAAAAAGGTTTTACATCTTCATAGGTAATGGGCCATGAGTCGGTGAGCCCGTCGGTAGGTTTAAAGTCTTTGGGACCCATCCGCAAAGAGATACGCCCCCAGTGATTTGTTTTACCACCCAGCATCCGGGAACGAAACCAGTTGAACTCTGTTTTATCTTTGGTGGTGTAAGGCTCTCCTTCTATTTCCCATCCGCCATAGGCGGCATCAAAGTCGCCAAAAGCCCTTGTGGTGGAAGCTCCCCTTCTTGGAGATTCATAAGGGAACTTCATTTGCTGGCTTTGCTTGGCAGGATCGAAGAACGGCCCCGCCTCCAGCATTAATACTTTTACACCAGCATTGGCCAGCACATAGGCAGCCATGCCACCACCGGCACCGGAACCTACCACAACAACATCGTAAACGGTGGCTGTTTTTTTAATCTGTAATTCACCCATATAAAATGTATTGATTGTTTAAGCAATCATGCTGTAGCAAAAAGATTTATTTAGCATGAAAATGAAGTTATGTAAAATAAAACATTTGATAACCCATTGGCGGAGTTATTTTTTAAAAGATTGGACCAAAAGATGCTATGCAGTTGTCTTAGTTAGTGACTAGACTTTCTTTCGCCGTCGTTGGTGTTCACTCATCAAACCAAATGCTACAACTAACTCTGAGCCGTTGTTGTGTCACAACCGAAGCTGCGCAAGATGAAATGTGCAACAATTAGTAAGCGCCATAAGTGTAAGTAAAGCTACTTCCTCTTTTGCTATGTAAAAATTTTTAAAATATGGGCCTGTATTTATTCCATTACTGTTGTTGAGCCAGTTAAAAAATGGGCGGATGGTTTTGATATTTTGCCCGGTATAGGTATCATGACATTTTTTGTATAAATAACCGGCAAACTGAAATAAACCAATCTCCCAAAAATATAAACCGGCTTTTTTCGTTCTTTCGGGGTAAAACCCTAAACCTTGAAAAAACTATATTTACTTTTTATTGTATTTTTTTGCATGCAGTATGTAGCAGCACAACCTGCTTACAAAGATTCCTTAGGCCCTTTAAAAGTTAAGAAAGACCTTATCATCAACTCGGAAACCATTCTTAAAATTGAAAACCTCGGTACAAATATCAACACTGATTTGCCGGAGTTAAGGCCTACCATTTCACCCGATGGCAACCTGCTGTTTTTCATCTGCCAGAACCATCCTGAAAATACCAAATACAATGAAGTACGCAACTCACAGGACATTTGGTTTTCTGAAAAAGACACTACTACAGGTAAATGGGGACAGGCGGTGCATTTGGGCTATCCCTTAAATACTTATTATTACAACGCCGTGTTTTGGATTTCTCCGGACAACAACAGGATCTTAATACGCAACTCTTTTATAAATGGTGATTATTTTGGTAACGGTGTAAGCATGTGTTATTTAAAAGAAGATGGACTTTGGAGTAAGCCTGACAGGCTGCTGATTAAGAACTATGCCAAGTACGACAGGGGTCGTCAAAACGGGGCATTCATGGCTAATAATGGGCAGGCATTATTGTTCTACATGTCATCGCACGAGGGTAGTTTGATTAACGAACTCTATGTAAGTTTTTTGGAAAAAGATAATACCTGGACAGAGCCTAAAAATTTGGGAAAGAAGATCAATTTAAAAAATTTTAATCAAACAACACCTTACCTGGCACCTGATGGAGTTACATTATATTTTAGCAGCAACCGGCCTGGGGGCTTGGGTTATATGGATATATGGATGACCAGAAGGCTGGATGATACCTGGCAAAAATGGAGTGATCCGGTAAATCTCGGTAGCCCGATAAATACCGATGATTTGGATACCTTTTTTACCATGGATGCTGGCGGGGAATATGCTTATATGAGTACAGACCTGCATAGTTATGGAGAGAGTGACATTGTGAGGATAAAATTATTGGAAAGGGAAAGGCCTGACCCTGTAATATTGGTAACTGGTAATGTGTATAACAAAAAAACAAACAAGCCACTTAGCGCTTCGTTAATTTATGAAACATTGCCAGATGGTACTGTTGCAGGCAATGGCCTCAGTAACCCAACCGATGGTGCGTTTAAAATGGTGTTGCCCTACGATAAAAATTATTTGATAAGGGCGCAGGCCGATCATTTTTTTGCTATATCAGAAAATTTGAATTTAGATTCTTTAATAAAAGTTGGGTATAAAGAAATTCATAAAGACTTATACCTTGTGCCCATTGAAGTGGGTGCTGTGGTAAGATTGAATAACGTGTATTTTGATTTTGATAAATGGTTCCTGCGGCCTGAATCTTTTGTGGAATTGGACAGGGTTGTAAAAATGCTGGTAGAAAACCCGGCTGTTGAAATTGAAATGAGCGCCCATACAGATAGTCGTGGCAGTGATGAATACAACTTTAAATTAAGCGATAACAGGGCCAAATCTGTGGTAGAGTATATTATTTCCAAAGGTATTCCTCCCACAAGGATTGTATCGCATGGTTATGGTGAATCGAAACCCGTTGTGCCCAATGATACCGACGAAAACAGGCAGTTGAACAGGAGGGTAGAGTTTACAATTTTAAAGAACTAACACAACGATGATTTTTGGGATTGTGTTGATTGTATGGATAGTTTGAAAAATAAGCGGAGAGCAAACCAGTTTTCTAATAAAACATTTTTCGCTTTATGGCTTCAGTAGAGGCTGCTAAAAGTATTGAAAACTTTCACTTGACCAAATGATAACAAACCAGATAAGCTTAGGGACTTCAAATTACTCTCCTTCAGGGGATTGGGGTAACTTTCTTGTTCACATAATGGTAAACCGATAAAGTAGGGCTTCAAATACCCCCCCCTTTAGGGGATGGGGGTAATCTCCTCAGGGAATGGGGGCTGCAAACGCCGGATGAAATTGCTGCAAGGTATTCCGTAAATATTCCCTGTCAAGATGGGTATAAATTTCCGTAGTGGTGATGCTTTCGTGGCCCAGCATTTCCTGCACGGCACGCAGGTTGGCACCACCTTCAACAAGATGTGTGGCAAAGGAATGCCGGAAGGTATGAGGCGAAATTATTTTATTGATTGCTGCCAGCCGGGCCATTTCTTTTATAATTAAAAAAATCATCACCCTGCTTAATTTACTGCCCCTCCGGTTTAAAAATAAAATGTCATCATTGCCTGGTTTAATGGCAATATGTACACGGATATCATTGCGGTAAATGTTGATGTATTTGATGGCATCGCTGCCAATAGGCACCAACCTTTCTTTATCTCCCTTACCAATCACCCTCACAAAACCATCAGTAAGAAACAGGCAACTGATGCGGAGGTTTACAAGTTCGCTCACCCGCAAGCCACAACTGTAAAGGGTTTCAAGCATGGCTTTGTTTCTGCCACCCTCTGGTTTACTTAGGTCAAGCTGACCAATTATTTTCTCAATCTCATCAAAACTTAGTATATCCGGCAACGTTCTTTTTAATTTAGGCGATTCTAATAAGCAGGAAGGATCGCTGGTGATGATGCGTTCCTGCAGGCAATATTTAAAAAAACTTTTAAGGCCCGAGATGATCCTGGCCTGCGAACCTGGTGTCATCCCCAGTTCGCTGATCCATCGTATAAATTGTTCCAGGTCTTTTAAGGTCACCTGCTGCGGTGTTTTTAAATCATTGATGGCAGATAAATATGTAGTGAGTTTTTCAATGTCGTGCAGGTAGGCCTCCACCGAATTATCACTCAGTGATTTTTCTAATTGCAGGTAGGCTTTATATCCTTTCTTATACGCTTGCCACATGGTTGTTGTAAGGTTAGCCAATTTAGATTTTTGGAAAGTTGAATTTTGAATTGTTTCCGCTAATTTCGTTTTAACACGCAATATTAAATCAATAATGATAGTTAACCTTCGCTCCTTTCGGAAAAAAGTATTGACCTGTAAAAAATCGATGCGCTCGTTTTTAACGAGGTTAGAAAACCGTCCACCCAAAAACCTTCACCAATTGGCAGAGCAGGCAGATAAAGAAGTTTGGAAAGTGATTGACTGCCTTAGCTGCGGTAACTGCTGTAAAAAAATGACGCCTACTTTTACACAGAAGGACATCAAACGTATTTCAGCCCATTTGGAAATGACACCCCATGCCTTTAAAGAAAAATGGTTAACCTTTGATAAAGACGGCGACTGGATTAACAAGAAACTGCCCTGCCAGTTTTTTAATATGGCCGATCATAAGTGTGCTATCTACGAAGTACGTCCGGCAGACTGTGCCGGCTTTCCACACCTTGCCAAAAAGAAAGTGACCAATTACTTACATGTGCACCGGCAAAATATACAGTACTGCCCGGCCACATTTAAATGGGTAGAAAAAATGCAGGCAATGGCTAAGAAGGCGTAACTACAAATACACATCCTCAATAAAAAAATAATCAACAGGTTCGTTAGTAAGTATAGAGATAGATAAAATATCAAACTGTATTCGTTTCCATTGTGGTTGAAGATAAAGGTATTGCTCCGCCGCATTGATGAGGTTTTCTATTTTTTTCTTACCTACTTTTTCCTCCGGCTGTCCAAATTTTTTTGTTCTCCTGGTTTTTATTTCTATAAAATGCAACGTATCCATTTTGGTAGCAATAATATCCACTTCCCAATGGCTGTAACGCCAGTTTTTTTCCAACACCTGGTAGCCTGCATCCAGTAACCAATTTGCACCCAACTTTTCACCTTCAGCGCCCGTATGGTTGTGTTTAGCCATCACCAAATATAAATTAACTACAGCAGGTTAAAAGCATTTTTAAAAATAGGGCATTGCATTTAAAATTACCGACGCATGGCTGGGTACTACTAGTGCAGGCAGCGTTGGCGCAGTCCCCGCCGGCGATGCTACAAAAAGATTGCCTTGCTGATTTTATTGCCTATTTTTGCGGTTGTTAAATTATTAAAATGAAAAATAATAAATCAATTGTGGTAAGTTTTGTACTGCTTGTGTTAATGGCTTCTTTGTACAGGATACTCCCCGGCAGGCCGTGGGGTTTTACCCCACAAATAGCTATGGCCCTGTTTGCC
>JANYFT010000214.1 GCA_025359625.1 Ferruginibacter sp. | reverse complement strand
ATTATTAATTAATAAAATTTGCTGAATGCATTATAATATATGTAGGATAACATTTATAGTAGCTATAATTTTTATGGTGAGTTGTAATAAAGCTGATGTAAATGATACATTTTTAATAAGTAAAAAAACAAAAAACTATTCTGGGCAATACCTTAGAAATTACTATACCTTATTGTGTAAAATTTCTAAGTCAACTCCGGGATTTTTTCCGCCACAGGTAGCAAGGGCTTATGGATATGCTGGGATTGCCAATTATGAAGCCGTAGTAAATGGCATTGATGCGAGCAAAACATTACAAGGCCAAATAGTTAATTTTCCAAATAACACTATACCCAAACCTGCAGTTAATGCGGAATACAATTGGGCCATCTGTTCTAATGCGGCTACTGCAGAAATTATTATAAAGATGTTTGATCAAAAAATATCTGACGTCAGTTTGCATTCAATAGATAGTTTGGAATCCGCCCAGTTAGCCACACTATCAGCAGGTATTGGTGGTGATATAATTAACAGATCTATTGCTTATGGAAAATCGGTAGCTACGGCTGTTTACAATTATTCTGTAACTGATGGAGGCAATAAATCTTACATGGATCCTTTTCAGCTTCCTTTTACTATGCCTGCAGATTCATTTTGCTGGATAGATACGGGATCATTAAAAAATCCTATTTCACCATTTTGGGGTAATAACCGGCCATTTCTTAATCAGGATATTGCCAATACCCAACCCATTGCTCATCTCCCTTTTTCCACCAATCCATCTTCTTCATTTTATAAAGAGGCTATGGATGTGTACAATCAGGTTAAAAACAACTCAATGGATCAGGTAGAGATTGTAAAATTTTGGGCGGATGATCCGTTTCAAACATGCACTCCTTGTGGCCATACTTTTAATATAATGATTCAGCTAATGGAAGAAAATAACACTACCCTGGAAAAATCCAGTGTAGGTTTTGCAGCATTGGGAATTAGTGAAAATGATGCATTCATCAGTTGCTTTAAAACTAAATATACTTACAACCTTATAAGGCCTGTGTCGTATATACAAAAATATATTGAAGCTTCATTTAAAACAGTAATCGGTACTCCTCCTTTTCCTGCCTACTCTTCTGGCCACTCCTGCGAAATGGGAGCAAGCACCAGAGTTTTTATCAAACTATTTACCAATGGCAGTGGCTTTTATTCTTTTTCTGATCATAGTCAGTTGCAATATGGATTTCCTATAAGAAGTTACTCCAATTTTGACGAGATGGCGGCTGAATGTGCGAACTCCCGTTTTTATGGGGGGATTCATTATAATATGGATAATGTTAAAGGACTTCAGACTGGTAAAGCTATTGGCAACAATGTAAACACACTAATAAGTTGGCCACAAAATATCGAGTAAAAATGTTGATTACCAAGCTTACAATTATTGATTGTATGTTGATTGCTTTATGTATTTTCAATTTGATATCCTGTAAATCAAAAGCAGAAGAGAACATAAAATTGATGGCCACTAATTTTAGTAATATAGAATGCAGGGCTTTTGCAATGAGAGACTTACGTTATACTCTGGCTGATAAAATTCGTTTTGCAGAAGATTCCATTGCTAATCTTCTTCCAGGTTCAACAGCATTAAAAAACCTGCAATCACAATTAAAAAAATACCAAATAGATAAAGAAAATACATTGGCTCAAAGCCTGCTACTTGCGGATACTATAAAACTACAATTAGACTCTATTTTAAAAATATGCCTTCGATCCCCAGATAAGATCAAGCTTTTTGACAAAGCACTTTTGATGGAAATGAAAAAAAAAAATTGTAAATAACTTTACCGTAAAATCCCTTCGTGTTGTCCTTAAAGCATCAAAGTAATGCTACAGTGTAATACCATTATTCTTTCCCGCAATCTCCACCGGAGCCAGTGTGAAAGCCCGAAACCCTTGCGTACTATGGAGCTACAATAAGTTTTAAAAACAATTATGCTTGAATGCTGCCTCTAATTTAAACAAAGCGTAATTCAACCTGATGCAGCGCCCCGATCATGCTCATAGTCTCGTTTAGAGATTACTGCGTCAGATAGTATTAGTTGTTTTGACCCCAAACCGGATAAAAAAACATTGTAAAAAAATCAAGTGATCAAATCTGAAGTCGACCCACTAAACGGCAAAACAATTATTAATAAAGAGATAATAAAAAAGTAAAAAGTAATTCTGTACATTTAATACCTAAAACATATAATCATGATTAAACAAGCTTTGTTGGGTGAATTTGAGCATGAAGCTGAGAACACCCGTAAATTATTGCAAGCCATTCCTGATACTGCACTGGATTATAAACCACAACCGCACTTGTGGTCGGTGGGCCAGTTAGCATCGCACATTGCAGAAGTGTACAACTGGTTTGACCCTACTTTTAACCAGGATGTTTTTGATATGGGCTCCTACAAGTATGACAAGGGAGATATCAGCAAAGCATCAAATATTGTAGACAAGTTTGAAGAAAATGTGGCTGCTGCAAGAAAGATACTGGAGAATGCGGATGAAACTGCTTTTATGAATATGTGGCACATGCAAATGGGTGGACAAGACATTATGCCGCCTATGCCTAAAGTGATAGTGGCAAGGAGTTTTTTATTCAATCATCTGTACCATCACCGGGGAGAATTGGTGGCGCATTTAAGGGCTACCGGCAATACTATTCCTGGTTTATATGGCCCCACTTACGAAGAAAG
>JANYFT010000212.1 GCA_025359625.1 Ferruginibacter sp. | reverse complement strand
AAACACACGAAACAGTCCTTCGTTATTACGCTTATCTGGCGTAGTTTCTAACTGGAAGTAATCTTTAAACGACTGAATCTGAATTCCGAGCAAATCGGGCTGTTCTGCCAGAAGTTCAACTTTTCCGAAATTGATACGCTGAGCAGCGGGTGATTTTGTTGCAGACATATTGTAATTAAAACGTTTTAATGCTGAGAAGGTTCTTTACTTTCAGGCTTTAAACATGATTAATGCCACTAACCCAAAATTAAAGGATGGCAAAGGTAAGGTATTGTATTTAAATATAGAAATCCTTCAATGAAATTTTAAAATTTTGGTTTGATTTTTGATAAAAATTTGCCTTTTTACAATTTCTTTAGCTATCCACCGTTAAATGTTTACCTAAGGAACTAAGTAGTTATTCATTTTATTGATGGTCCAGATAAAAGGCGAATTTTTCAAGTAACAATTCTGATGAATTTTAAATTACCTCACCATTGTTTTCTGATGAAACATTTTCCAGTTTTAGTAAGAATAAATTCATTACTGAAACACCTTGGGTTAAAGTTTAAGAAGTATGGACAATTATTTTAAAAATTTAATCCTGTTCTATTTATTCAAAGAACCTTAAAATCCGGTAATTGCTATTATTCATATTAATAGTAGTTTCATCGTTGAAAGACTGAAAGATTCAATTAATTAAAACCATGAAAAAGTTTTTACTCATCCTTTTGGTTATTATGGGTTTTTTTCACCCCGTCATAGCTCAATGTCCTAGAAACGCTTTCGCTTTTTTAAGTACTTATCAACAATGCCCTCTTGGCTGTGGTGTTTTGCTTAAAGACTGGCCAGAAGGCGTAATTGTTAATATTTATGGAGGGTCTCCAATAGGGGTAATTACCTCTGTCATTATTCCGGGAACTTACGGTGGGCCTGGCATAGGTAATGCTTTTTCCTGTGTTCCCTGCGGTATCCCATTAATTTTCGCTTCTGCTATACCTGGTGCCACCAACGGATGTGTTATCATTACGCTTGGCACTGTCCCTGTTAAATTGAGAAATTTTTCTTTAAGTACTACAGGCAGCAATTCCAGCCTATTAAAATGGACTACTTACAACGAACCTGGAAGTACAAAGTATACTGTGCAACGTAGCAACGATTCCCGTAACTTTTCAGATATTACCACTCTTATTGGTAATGGAAATAATAGCAGCACTTATACTTACGAGGATATATCCTTTCAAGAGGGTACATTATTTTATAGAATAAAAATTACAGATATAACTGATAAAATCAGTTATTCTGAAATTGCATTAATAAAAAATCAACCTAATCTTGGAGTGAGCATTTACCCTAATCCTGTAGAAAGTGATTTTAAGGTAACAATACCCAGTAAATTTTTACCTGCAACCGTAAGGATTTACAATACAGAAGGTAAAGCAGTTCATACGGTAACTACTTTGCAGCCTACTTTATCTATCAATAAGCGATTAGCCAAAGGAATTTATGCAGTAAGAATTACTGGAAACAATAATGCAACAGTAACGCAAACACTTTTAATTAAATAATTACTCAAATTTTTTTTACTACCTCATCAAAAAGAATAACTTTATTAACTTGCTATGTTCGTAAATATTATGATGATTCCCAATAACAGTAATGATCTTACTTAACTAAACAAATCGCGTTAAAACAAAAAAACCGAAGAATTCTCTCCGGCTTTTAAAGCTATTTTTTCATACTTTCAATTAAGCTATTTCAACATCAGCGCCTGCATCAGTCAATTTAGTTTTTAATTCTTCGGCTGTTGCTTTATCAACGCCTTCTTTAATTGGTTTTGGAGCACCATCTACCAAATCTTTAGCTTCTTTCAAACCTAAGCCAGTTAGTTCTTTTACAATCTTAACGATTGCCAATTTGTTAGCACCTGCAGCTTTCAAGATAACATTAAAAGATGTTTTCTCTTCAACAGCAGCAACTTCGCCACCACCCGTACTTACTACAACTGCAGCAGCAGCTGGTTCAATACCGTATTCTGATTTTAAAAATTCAGCTAATTCCTGAACTTCTTTTACTGTTAAACCTACTAGGTTTTCTGCTAATGTTTTTACGTCTGCCATAATGTTTGATTTTTTCCGGCTTCACATCCGCTCAAGGCGGATCCGACGGAGAGTTTAAAAAAATTGTTTTTACCATTACCAACCAATTAACCAACTAGTTAATCAGCATATTAACTTATTCTACTGCTGCAGCAACTTCTGGAGCTGTACCGGTTTCTGCTTCCGGAGCTTGAGCAACGGGTGCAACTTCTGCTACCTGAGCAGTTACAGCTGGTTCTGCAACTGCTTTTATCGGGGCAGCAACTTCTTCTTTAGCAGCATCCTTATTTTGCAAAGCTCCTAATACACGTTGTATTGGAGATTGCAATAATCCAATCACTTCACCAATCAATTCATTTTTAGTTTTGATCTGTGTTAAGGCTTTCAATTGGTTATCACCAACAAATACATCTCCATTAATAAAAGCCGCTTTCAGTTCTGGCTTTTCACCTTTACTTTCTTTCCTGAAACCACTTAAAATCAATGCTGGCTCTTTAGGGTTTTCACTAAACAATAACGCTGTTACATTATGCAAAGAATCAAATACACCTGCATACTTTTCTGTACTTAAACTTTCCAGTGCTTTTTTTATAAGGGTATTCTTTGCAACTTTCATTTCTACCTGCTTATCAAAGCAATGATTGCGCAATTTGGTAACCTGGGCCACCGTTAAACTTTCTGTGTTAGTAACGTAAAAATTGTTGTACTGGCTAAACTTGCCTTTCAGTACTTCTATTACGTCGTTTTTTTCCTGTTTTGTCATAACAAATATTTTGGGTAAAATCGCAGTAACCTGCGTTTCTACATTGATTAATTTTGAACAGATTTGGTATCTACAATAATACCAGGACTCATTGTGCTGGCCATGCTAACTCCTTTTAGATAAGTTCCTTTGGAAGAAGATGGTTTTAACCTGATGATTGCATTGATCAGCTCCTGACTATTTTCAGCAATTTTTTCAACGCTAAAACTTACTCGCCCAATAGAGGCATGAATGATACCAACTTTATCAACTTTAAAAGCGATTTTACCACCTTTAACTTCATTAACTGCGCCGGCTACATCATTGGTAACAGTCCCGGTTTTAGGGTTTGGCATTAAGTTGCGTGGACCTAACACTTTACCTAATCTACCAATTTTAGGCATAACAGAAGGTGTAGCAATGATAACATCAATATCTGTCCATCCACCTTCAATTTTTGCGATGAACTCATCAAGACCTACGTAATCGGCACCAGCACCTTTTGCAGATTCTTCCTTATCAGGTGTGCAAAGTACCAATACTTTTTTCGTTTTACCGGTACCGTGAGGTAAGGAAACTGTACCACGAATAGCCTGGTCAGCTTTTTTAGGATCAACCCCCAATTTAATATGTAAATCAACAGAACTGTCGAATTTGGTGGTGTTTATTTCTTTAACTAAACTTGAAGCTTCCTTTAAGGAGTATGTTTTATTAACATCAACCTTAGCGTTTGCTAATTTTCTTTTTTTAGTAATCATTTTCTAAAATTTTTGTGGTTGATAATTAATTTTCCCAAGGAGCTTTTCCATCTACAGTTAAACCCATACTACGTGCAGTGCCGGCAATCATGCTCATTGCACTGTTAAGCGTAAAGGCATTCAGATCCGCCATTTTATCTTTGGCTATATCTTCAACCTGTGCCCATGATACTTTACCTACCTTAATACGGTTAGGTTCTTTACTGCCACTGGTAATCTTAGCTGCTTCCAATAACTGAACTGCCGCCGGCGGGGTTTTAATAATAAATTCGAAAGACTTATCTGCATAAACAGTGATAAGAACTGGAAGGATTTTCCCTGGTTTATCTTGGGTTCTTGCATTAAATTGTTTACAGAACTCCATGATGTTTACACCTTTGGAACCCAGTGCAGGCCCAATCGGTGGTGCTGGATTGGCTTGTCCTCCTTTACATTGGAGCTTGACATAAGCCGTAATTTCTTTTGCCATGTTTTAATTTTTTTTGGTGATAGCGTTATGCAAATAAGCATAACTCCCAATTAAATAAATTCTACTAAGAACTATTTGGGGCGGCAAAGGTAAAGAATATTTTTAAATAATCAGATGATGAAAGAAAGTTTTATTCCACAGCTAAAATAATAAAGAGGCTACCGTTTAATGGCAGCCTCTTCAAATAAAATTCAATTCCATTTACAATAATTTTTCTACCTGCATATAATTCAATTCTACAGGAGTGGCCCTTCCAAATATTTTTACTTGTACTTTTAATTTCTTTTTTTCATCGTTAACTTCTTCTACCATACCATTAAAATCATTGAATGGCCCATCAATTATTTTGATAGTTTCACCAATTATGAACGGTTCACTCATTGTAATTCCACCACCTTCACCTAATTCATCTACTTTACCCAGCATTTTATTTACTTCTGCCTTACGTAAAGAAATAATATTTCCTTTACTACCTTTTCCATCAGTTAAAAAGTGCATTACGTTACTGATATTGCTGATGTGTTGCACCATATCATCATTCAATTTGTTATCAGCCACTTCAATCATTACATAACCCGGATAAAAATTTCTTTCCCTCATCACTTTTTTTCCAGCTTGTACCTTGTACACTTTTTCTACTGGTAAAAAAATTTGTTTAATAATATCTACCCAGCCATTGCGGATAATATCCTTATCAAGATATTCCTTAATCTTACGCTCCTTGCCACTTACAACACGTAGTACATACCATTTGCTTTCTTTATCCTGTACGATAGTTTCTTCCATTATTATTTAAATAAAGAGTAAATGAATTTTAAAGATCCGTTAGCGACAAAATCCATTAGTGCTACCACTGCGGTAATCAATAAAGTTGCACCTAAAACAACCATTGTAGATTGTTGAAGTTGCTCCCAATTAGGCCAGGTTACTTTTTCAACCAACTCTTTGTAAGAGTCTCTTAAATATGCTGATAATTTGTTCATAATTCATTTTAATTTGAAAATTTGAAAATGACTCAATGTGAAAATCTAAAAACTCTTTTCTAAATTGAGTCATTTTCAAATCGCTTAATTTTCACATTAATTAGCACGGGCACTAGGATTCGAACCCAGATCAAGGGTGTTGGAGACCCGTATGCTAGCCGTTGCACCATGCCCGTATATCCAAATCCCCTAAAAGGTGATAAAGAATATTTTACTTAAAGAACTTTTAAAAAAGCAAAGTACCCAAGCTTGTGCTTAAGTACTTTGCAAATTTATATTAAACTTCCCAAACTCCCCTTTAGGGGATGAGGGTTTATTTTACAATTTCTGTAACCTGACCAGCACCTACGGTACGGCCACCTTCACGAATCGCAAATTTTAAACCTTTTTCCATAGCGATTGGCTGAATCAACACCACATTTAATGAAGTATTATCACCCGGCATCACCATTTCAGTTCCTGCATTCAAAGTAACTTCTCCCGTTACATCTGTAGTACGGAAATAAAATTGTGGGCGGTATTTATTGAAGAATGGTGTATGACGTCCCCCTTCTTCTTTGCTTAATACGTAAACTTCACCTTTAAATTCTGTGTGCGGTGTAATTGAACCTGGTTTGCAAAGTACCATGCCACGACGAATCTGAGTCTTTTCAATACCACGTAACAATAAACCTGCGTTATCGCCAGCTTCACCTTCATCTAATAATTTTTTGAACATTTCAACACCTGTACAAGTTGAGTTTAATGGTTTTTCCATCAATCCAACAATTTCAACTGGTTCACCAACTTTAATACGGCCTCTTTCAATACGACCAGTGGCAACAGTACCACGACCAGTGATAGAGAATACATCCTCAACACTCATCAGGAACGGAAGATCAACCAATCTTGGAGGTAATGGAATGTAGCTGTCAACCGCATCCATTAATTCGTTGATTTTTGCAATCCATTTTTCATCGCCAGCTAAAGCGCCGGTTGCAGAACCCTGGATGATTGGTGTGTTATCGCCATCAAAACCGTAAGAAGTTAACAACTCACGAATTTCCATTTCAACTAATTCTAATAATTCAGGATCATCTACCAGATCAACTTTATTCATAAAAACAACTACCTGAGGTACACCCACTTGGCGTGCCAGCAAGATATGTTCTTTGGTTTGAGGCATAGGGCCATCCGTAGCAGCAACTACTAAAATAGCACCATCCATTTGTGCAGCACCAGTGATCATGTTTTTTACATAATCAGCGTGACCTGGACAGTCAACGTGTGCATAATGGCGGGCATCAGTAGCATACTCAACATGTGCTGTATTAATTGTGATACCCCTTTCCTTTTCTTCAGGTGCACCATCAATTTCATCGTAATTTTTTTTCTCCGCTAAACCTCTTTTTGACAAAACATCGGTTATAGCGGCTGTTAGTGTTGTTTTACCATGATCTACGTGACCAATAGTACCAACGTTTAAGTGGGGTTTATCCCTCTTGAAAGATTCTTTTGCCATT
>JANYFT010000185.1 GCA_025359625.1 Ferruginibacter sp. | reverse complement strand
ATGTTTTTGTAAAAGTGCTTCCCCAAAATATGGAAAGCAGTATGGATATTATAAAAAAATTATTTAAAGAGATTGCGCCAAACAGTGTGTTCAAAGCTTCTTTTATGGATCTGAATGTAGATAAATGGTTTGCCGAAGATCAGATGATAGGGAAAGTGATAGGCGCTTCTTCTTTTGTAGCGATTCTCTTATCCTGCATGGGCCTTTTTGCCATTGCCTGGTTAATCATTCAACAGCGTACTAAAGAAATTGGCGTTCGAAAAGTATTGGGTGCAAGTATACCAACTATATTATTGTTGCTTTCAAAAGATTATTTAAAGCTGGTATTGGTAGCTATCGTAATCGCTTCGGGTGGTGCATGGTTTCTTATGTCCAGCTGGCTAAAAACATTTCCTTATAAAATTACTATTGAGTGGTGGGTATTTGTCATGATGGCCGCAATAGCAATAGCCATTGCAGTGCTAACGGTAGGTTACCAAAGCATAAGGGCAGCATTGATGAACCCGGTGAAGAGTTTGAAGAGTGAATAATAAAATTGAGTTGAAAAGCTGGTGTACTACAATAAATTAAAACAAGAAAATCATGATAAAAAATTATTTCAAAATTGCCGTCAGAAACCTTTGGAAAAATAAAGGTTACAGTGCTATAAATATTTTTGGTCTTGCTATTGGCCTTTGCACCTGTTTACTGATTGCACTTTATATAACGGATGAATTGGGATATGACCGTTTTTATAAAAATGCCGACCGCATTTTCCGCATCAACACTGATGTGCGTATTGGCGGAGCTAACCTGCACATGACCCAAACATCTGATATGATGGGGCAGTTGCTAAAAAAAGATTATCCGCAGGTAGAGGAATATACCCGCCTTTATACCAGTGGCGGAGATAGATTTATAAAAAAAGGAAATGAATTTATAGATGAAAAAAATGTAGCCAATGCCGATTCTACTTTCTTTACTGTGTTTACCCTCCCTGCTATTGAAGGTGATACCAAAACGGCATTGAATGATCCTAATACGGTAGTGATAACCGCATCGATGGCAAGGAAATATTTTAACAGCACAAATGTGTTGGGTAAAATTATTGAAATACAAAAAGAAGAAACTACGGTACCCTACGAGATTACGGCAGTGATAGCAGACATTCCCCACAACGCCCATTTTCATTTTGATTTCTTGTTTTCCATGAAGAACGCCGGCTATGATTGGGGGCAGCTTACCAGCCATAATTTTCATACTTACTTACTGCTAAAACCAGGCGTTGATTATAAAATTTTTCAAAAAAACTTTGATAATTATATAGACAATTATGTTTTACCACAGGCCAAACAGTTCATGCATATCAACACGATGGAGGAATTTAAAAAGGCAGGGAATATAATTGAATATTCGCTGATGCCTCTTACAAAAATACACCTGCACAGCGATTATACTTTTGAGTTAAGCCCATCAGGAAATATCCAGTATATATACATATTTGCTGCTGTTGCATTGTTCATTCTTATTATTGCCTGTATTAATTTTATGAACCTGAGTACGGCACATAGTGCCAACCGTGGAAAAGAAGTAGGCATACGCAAAGTGCTGGGTACCGAAAGAAAAACATTGATTGCACAGTTTCTTGTTGAATCAACCGTTACGGCCTGTATCTCTCTTATAATTGCCATTATTATTGCCTGGCTTGTGTTACCCCTGTTTAATAATGTTGCTACAAAATCATTGTCTGTAAATGATTTACTCAATATAAAAATATTTCCTTTCATTCTGTTGCTTCCATTGCTGGTGGGCTTACTGGCCGGCAGTTATCCGGCATTTTTCCTTTCGGGTTTTAAACCTATTGTTGTTTTAAAAGGCAATACAACAACAGGTTTTAAAAAAAGTAACCTCCGCAATGTACTGGTGGTTTTTCAGTTTGCAACCTCCATCATGCTTATCATTGCCACCATCGTTGTTTACAACCAGCTTCATTTTATACAAACAACAAAACTGGGCTTTAATAAAGAGCAGGTGCTTGTTATCGACGGTACCTATGTACTTAACAATAATGCAGAGGCATTTAAAAATGATGTGCTTGCAATGCAGGGCGTAAGCAGCGGAACCATGAGTGCATATATCCCCGTGAGCAACTCCTCCCGCAGTGATAACACCTATTCCAAAGATGCTGTAATGGATACAAAAAACGGAATTGATATGCAGACATGGGTTATTGATTATGACTATTTAAAAACAATGGGGATGGAAATTGTGAAGGGAAGAAATTTTTCAAAAGATTTTGGAGCAGATTCAAGTGCCCTGCTGATAACAGAAACAACGGCTAAACTATTGGGTTACACTGATGCTGTTGGAAAAAAACTTTATCAGCCATCGGGCATACCGGGCAGCAATTTGATGGTGGCAGCGCAAATTATCGGGGTAGTAAAGGATTTTCATTTTGAATCGCTTCGCCAAAATATCGGGCCACTTTGTATGCGGCTCGGCAAAAGTACCGGGCTTACTTCTTTTAAAATAACAGCAGCTACTGCGCCTGGTTTAATAAATCAAATAGGCGAAAAATGGAAAGCACTTGCACCCGGCCTGCCCTTTAGGTATCGCTTTCTAAGTGATTCTTTTGATGAAATGTACCGGAGCGAACAGCGTGCAGGCACTCTTGCAATTGTGTTTACGGTACTTGCAGTACTGATTGCCTGTCTTGGATTATTTGGTTTGATCACCTTTATGGCCGAGCAGCGCATCAAAGAAATTGGGGTACGAAAGGTATTGGGAGCAAGCATATCAAATATAGTAACCCTGCTCTCCAAAGATTTTTTAATGCTGGTGCTTATTGCATGTGTTTTTGCATTTCCTTTTGCATGGTGGGCCATGCATACATGGCTACAGGATTTTGCCTACGGCGTTAATATTAGCTGGTGGGTATTTGCAGCAGCAGGTTTTGCGGCATTTGTAATTGCATTGATAACAGTAAGTTTCCAAGCAATAAAAGCAGCCATCGCCAACCCTATAAAAAGTTTAAAAGCATACTAAAAGAATGGATAATTTTTTAACCTGAGAATGTGACAACTAAAAAGAAATTAAAGTTGCAAATTACCCTCCGCGTTGGCGAAAAGGGGTGCTAAACAATATATTATGCTACTAAATTATTTTAAAATTGCCTGGCGCAACATTGTAAAAAATAAGGGCTATAGCCTGCTCAATATTCTTGGCCTTGCTACAGGGATGGCAGTGGCATTGCTAATAGGCCTGTGGGTATTCAACCAGTTTGCCTACGATAAATTTTTACCCAACAACCAGCAACTGTATAAGGTGCAACGCAACTTTTACAGCAATGGCGACACGCTTACTTTTGCAACCACATCACTGAAATTAGCAGACGCCTTGCGTACCCAAATTCCGGAAATTGAATATGTGGCGGAATCTGACTGGATGGGCTCTCATGGCCTGACGGTGGGTACCAAAAAGTTATTCATGAATGGTGGACAGACAGGCACGGACTTTTTAAAGATGTTCCGGTTTCCGTTTGTACAGGGAAATGCGGCTACTGTTTTTAAAGATCCGTATTCTATTGTACTAACCGAATCAACCGCCAAAGCATTGTTTGGTAATGAAGATGCCATCAATAAAACGGTTCGCTTTGATAACAAGGATGACCTTAAAGTTACCGGAGTTTTACAAGACCTGCCGGTAGCTTCTACCTTTCAGTTTAAATTTTTAGTGCCGCTCACCTATCTTTCTAAGACCGGCCGCATAACAGATGCGTATGGCAGTTTTGGTAACAATAGCTGGCAACAATTTGTACAATTAAAACCTGGTATTGCCTATGCACAGGTAGCGCCAAAAATCAGGGAAATTGAACATACAGAAAAGGGAAATGGGAATGCAATGGGTTCTTATGTAATACTGCAACCACTCCGTAACTGGCACCTGTATGGTAATTATGTAAATGGAAAAGAAACCGGTGGCTTCCTTGATTATGTAAGGATGTTCAGTATTATCGGCCTCCTGGTGTTGCTGATAGCCTGTATCAATTTTATAAATCTTACCACAGCCGGTTCACAAAAAAGAGCTAAAGAAATTGGTGTAAGAAAAGCGATTGGTTCCAAGCGCAAAGACCTGATCATCCAGTTTTTGGCAGAATCTTTTTTGCTCACCTTTATTGCTTTTTTGTTTGCGATGGCATTCGTTCAACTGGCCCTGCCGTTTTTCAACACACTGGCCAATACAAAAATAAGTATTCCGTTCTCCAGCATTTCTTTCTGGGTCAGCATGCTGTCTTTTGTATTCATCACGGCTATGCTGGCTGGTAGCAGGCCAGCCTTTTATCTTTCTTCTTTTAACCCGGTAAAAGTATTGAAGGGCACTATGCAGTTGGGCAAGCTGGCAACTCTTCCCCGCAAAGTATTGGTGGTGGTGCAGTTTAGCTGTTCGGTAACTTTAATTATCAGTACGGTAATTATTTATCAGCAGATACAGCATGCCAAAGACAGGCCCACAGGTTATAACCTCAACCGGTTAATGATGACCGATATGAACGAAGAACTGAGCCACAATTATACCGCATTAAAAAACGAACTGCTACAAAATGGCGTGGTGGAAAGTGTAACCACCGCCACCAGTCCGGCGACCAATATTTACTCGCATGGAGATATTGACAACTGGCCCGGAAAGAACCCCGGTGAAACGGTTGAAATGGGAATGATAGGTGTGACGGAAGATTATTTTAAAACCCTTGGAATGGGCCTTCAGCAAGGCCTTAATTTCGCAGGACCAGAAGATAGCAACAGTGTGATATTTAATGAAGCTGCTATTAAACGCCTGCGCATAAAAGACCCTGTTAACAAAATGATCACTGATGATAGCAGGCAGATAAATATAAGGGGTGTAGTAAAAGATGCATTGATGCTATCGCCTTTTGCACCGGCCGACCCTACCATGTTTTTTGTACAAAATACTCCGCAAGGCAACCTGATGTATAGGTTATCACCGGATATAAAATCATCTGATGCCATTGCTAAACTCACCACTGCATTCAATAAATACAATCCATCTTACCCCTACAATTATGAGTTTGCAGATGATAGCTATGCAGCCAAGTTTAACCTGGAAGTGCTGATAGGCAGGCTGGCAGGCATATTTACTGGGCTTGCAATTTTCATTTCCTGTCTTGGCTTGTTCGGCTTGTCAGCATACGTAGCAAAACAACGCACCAAAGAAATTGGCATCCGGAAAGTAATGGGCGCCTCCATATCACAAATGTGGCTGATGCTTTCCA
>JANYFT010000177.1 GCA_025359625.1 Ferruginibacter sp. | reverse complement strand
CAAATTCTGCTATGGAAATTTTTTTAACAGGCAGGTAATTCTCTTCTTCAAAATTATGTTCCCATGGATTGTTGTTGATACATATCCAATAATCTTTTTGCTGAAGTTGTAAAAAATGAGCAATCAAATTGGGTACAGCATCATTTTTTATTTTTCCTGATAGTTGCAGATTGATGCTGAAAAAATTACCCCACCAAAAAAAGGTACGGATAGCAAGCGTATCTTCTTTATCAAAATAACGGGGATAATCAAGCATTACATAAGGAAGGCCTTTATAATTTTCTCCCTTGTAAATTTTTGGGTCTTTAATAAATACTTCCATTGGTAAACTATTTTTTTGTTGCGTTGCTACCTGCTGCATTGATACAAGCACATTGCCAAAAAGACCAAATACTTTTTGCGTAATGTTAAGTTTGGTTAAAATCCAATCGGTGTTGCAAACCAATTCCAGTTCCTTGGCAGAAAGCGTTATTTTTGTTTTATCAATCATTATGATTGCCAAGGTACAAATAACTTATTAAAAGCATCGCCGGTTGGCGGATTGGGGATGATGAAAAAATTAGATACACTCATTATCAGATCATTTATCGGGCCTTTTGTTGGAACGTTCTTCATTACTTTTTTTGTGCTGATGATGCAGACCTTATGGAAGTATATTGATGACTTTGTCGGCAAAGGCCTTGACCTTTTTACCATCGGACAATGTTTATGGTATGCAAGTGCCTCCCTGCTTACATTAGCTATGCCCATAGCAATTCTAATTTCGTCAATCATGACCTTTGGCAACCTCGGCGAAAGCTTTGAACTGGTGGCCATAAAATCTGCAGGCATCTCTTTGTTACGTTTTATGCGGCCTTTAATTTGGGTTACTGTTTTACTTTGTGGTATCACCTTTTTATTTGCCAACTATGTTATTCCTTTTGCCAATTTAAAATTCAAAACTATTTATTATGATATTGCCTACAAGAAACCGGCACTTGATTTAAAGCCCGGCACTTTTTATAAACATATTCCTGGTTATGCCATTAAAATAGGTAAAAAAGATGCGGATGGCAAAACCATACATGAGGTGGTAATATATGAGCAGCAGAGCCAGTTACAGGACAACAGCATTATTGCCGAGCAAGGCATCATGAAATTATCTGCTGATAAAAAGTACCTTGAGTTTACACTTCAAAATGGGCATCGCTACCAGGAACGTGGCAATGTGATGGATACCAGCACTGAATTTATTCGCATGGGATTTACAGAGTATAAAAAATTGTTTGATATTTCATCTTTGCAAATGATGAACACATCGGATACTGTTTTTAAAAATGATTATAAAATGCTGAGCATTCGATTACTGGACAGAACAATCGATTCTTTAAAAAAACAAAGAGACAGCCTTACTAAAAAACTGCATACAGATGTAGCTACCCAGTTTCACTATCTTAATTTACCCGATAGTACCTGGGAAAAGACACCAGCAGTTGCAACAAAAAATGTCAGCTTTTTAGCATCGCTTCCCGACTCTGTAAAAAATACGGTTTACGACAACGCAATTGCAGTAGTGTATAACGTTAAAAACAGCTACCAGCTTTCCGGTTCGGAAATGGATAATAAAAAAGATGGCATACGTTCTGGTTTAATTGAATGGCACCGCAAATTTTCTTTGTCGCTGGCCTGCCTGGTATTATTTTTTATTGGTGCCCCGCTTGGATCTATCATACGAAAAGGTGGGCTGGGCATGCCTTTGGTGGTGGCTATTTTATTCTTTCTTATTTTTCACCTGCTGAATATGTTTGGTGAAAAATTTATAAAAGAAAATATCGCTACACCTTTTGTTGGTATGTGGCTGGCTGTGCTGATATTAACACCCCTGGGTATTTTTCTAACCTATAAAGCCATGCATGATTCAGCGTTATTTAATAAAGAATTTTATTACCGGTTTTTTAAAAGTCTCAGGCCTTTTTTTAAACCAATTGTTAATATAATGAACCGTAAGAAATAGTTTGACTAAATTTATACAATAAATTATTTTTATGAAACAGTCAACACGTAGAAATTTTATCGGGCAATCTGCAATAGCTGGCATTGGAACTTTAATTGCATTACCCACCCTTGGTGCAATATTAGAAACGGGAAGTACTTTACATACCGCTACCCCTTCCCCTTTTAAAACAGGTTTTGATCAACAACCATTGCCTTATGCCTATAATGCACTGGAGCCTTCGATTGATACTTTAACCATGGATATTCATTATAATAAACATGCGGCAGCTTACAGTAAAAATGTAAAAGAAGCAGCACTTGCAGAAAGTGTGGATACTACTAAACCACTGGAAGATGTATTGAGCAAAATTTCTAAATATTCTGGAAAAATGCGTAACAACGCAGGTGGCCATTATAACCACGAATTATTCTGGAAACAATTATCTGCCGACACCAGTACACAGCCAACCGCTAAATTACTAACTGCCATTACAGCAAGTTTTGGTTCGCTGGATGAATTTAAAAAACAATTTACAACTGCCGCTACAACAAGGTTTGGAAGTGGCTGGGCGTGGCTTATACTTTCCAATGATAAAAAATTATCGGTCATCTCAACACCCAACCAGGATAATCCTTTAATGGATATTGCCGAAGCGAAAGGCTTTCCTTTAATTGGTTTGGATGTGTGGGAACATGCTTACTATCTTAAATACCAAAACCGCCGTGCAGATTATATTGCCAGTTTTTGGAAGATATTAAATTGGAATACAGTTGGAGAAAGGTTTAACAGTATTTGATAATTAAATATTGAATTTGAATTTGTTGACGATGCCCGCTTTAATAGCGGGCATTGTTATAAGCATCCTGTCCGGCAGTTCCTGGCTGGCAGGATGCAAAATGATACCTTAAAAAGTAAGCCAATCAATCCTAAAGCCAAAAGATCCACAAAGAAATAATTTTCAATGGAGCGTCGCCAATGAAGTTCAATCAGGGATATCAGCCCGTAAAAAAAATCATTGATATTTAATACCAATCAAAAAATAACCAGGCATTTAGCTATTATCTTAATTGACTCAGCCTTTGCTGTAGAGGTATACTTAATGATACCACTATTGCAAAGGCTGATAAATTGGAAGTTCAATCGTGCAACAAATGTAGTTGCATAATGTAAACTAAACGATACTTTTATTTCTTTTATTATAATTTTTTGTTTTTAAACAAATCTATTTTTAATTGTATAAAAACTTACTTTCGTTTTACAAACAATTACCTTTTTTACGTAAATCATATATATCAATATGCAAGTTTGGAATGAATACCAGGATAAAAATAAAGACCGTTTTTTAAATGAACTACTCGAGTTGTTGCGGATACCAAGCATAAGTGCCAAAAGCGAAAATAAGGAGGATATGGTTAAATGTGCAGCAGCAGTACAGCAACGTTTAGTGGAGGCTGGTGTTGATAAAGCAACCATTTATCCAACAGACGGCCATCCAATTGTATATGCAGAAAAAATCATTGATCCTGATAAGCCAACAGTGCTGGTATATGGACATTATGATGTGCAACCTGTTGAGCCTCTGGAACTATGGCACAGCGCCCCTTTTGACCCCGTAATTATTGACGGTAAAATTTTTGCTCGTGGCAGTTGCGATGATAAAGGTCAGGTGTACATGCACATTAAGGCTTTGGAAACATTGATTCAAACCGACACCCTTACCAATAATATTAAATTTTGTATTGAAGGCGAAGAGGAAGTAGGCTCACCTAACCTGGGCAAATTTGTAGAGACCCACAAGGAATTATTAAAAGCAGATGTTGTATTGATCAGTGATACTGCCATGATTAGTTTAGAAACACCGAGTATTGATATTGGCGTACGCGGCCTTAGTTATATTGAAGTAACTGTAACAGGCCCCAACCGTGATTTACACAGTGGCGTTTATGGTGGCGCCGTTGCCAACCCAATTACGATGCTGGCTAAAATGATTGCCAGTTGCCATGATGAAAATAACCATATTACCATCCCCGGATTTTATGATGATGTAGTGATTGCCACTGCAGAAGAAAGAAAACTAATGGCCGAATCTCCCTTTGATGAGCAAGAATATAAAAATGACCTTGGCATAAAAGAATTATGGGGCGAAAAGGGGTACAGCACTAATGAAAGAACCGGCATACGGCCCACATTAGAGTTGAATGGCATTTGGGGTGGTTACCAGGGCGAAGGCGCTAAAACAGTATTACCCGGCAAGGCAACTGCAAAAATTTCTACACGGTTGGTGCCCAATCAATCGTCTTTAAAAATTACGGCGATGCTGCTGGAACACTTTAAAAAAATTGCGCCCCCAAACGTTACCGTTAGTGCCTTTGAACACCATGGTGGCGAACCCTACATGACACCGATAGACAGCAAAGCTTACCGGGCTGCAGCAAAAGCTATGGAAACAACTTTTGGTAAAAAACCCATCCCGGTACGAGGTGGTGGCAGCATCCCTATTTGTGCTTTATTTGAAAAAGAATTGGGCATTAAAATAGTATTTATGGGTTTTGGTTTAGACAGCGATAACCTGCACAGCCCCAATGAAAAATTTAACCTGGAGAATTTTTATAAAGGCATAGAAACCATTCCTTATTTTCATAAATATTTTACTGAGATGAGTTTGTAGCACAAATTATTACTATTGCGACAGCCACTTTTATTTATAGGTTATTATAAAAAAGCAAGGTTTTGCAATCATACTATCTTTACGAAAGCCTTAACAGACCTGGATATTACGGATTTTTCTCACTACTAAATATTTATTACTTACTACCTTGCCTCCCCCACCCCCATTCTAAAAATGCAGGAAAAGCCCTTCCCCATGTGGATACATCGTGCCTTCCATCTTTTAACTCAAGGTATTTAATATCGTTGCCGCTGTAGCCTTTCTGTTTTAATTCATCAATCAAACTAATGGTATCATCAATGGCATCAATGATACCATTATTATTGCGGTCGGCAGTTTCATCCTGTGTACCTACTTCAAAGAAAAATTGCAGCCATGGTGCATAGTCACCCTCTCTTACCTGCCGGTGCATAATGCGGTTTTTTGATTCATCAAAATCCAGGGCATCCTGGTCTTTATCTCTCCACCAAAATGAACCGCTAAACACACCCACTTTAGTAAATTCATTTGCATTATTCCAAACAATATCCAGTGCACTTAATCCACCCAAAGAAAACCCGGCATAAGATTTTTCTTTAAAACAAAATACAGGATATGTTTTTCGGATAAAGGTCAACAACTCCTCAAAAACAAACCTTGTATATAAGGCAGCTTTTGATCCACGGCCTTTGTAATCTGTTATTTTTGCAGTGGCGTATTCATTTCTTCTGTCCGCACCGCAATGGAGGCCTACACATAATAAAGGTGTAATGGTTTTTTGTTGATAAAGTTTAAGCAAAATCTTTTCAAATTGCATGGCCACCAAATCTTGTCCATCGTTAATTAATAACAAATTTACATTGGCAGTATCCATTTCACTGTGGGGTAAATAACAATCTATAATAACATCCCGCTTTAAAAAAACCGATTTAATTACGTGATTCTTTATAATCATACACGCTGTATTCGCTTGTGGCATAAGGTCAAAAATAAGTAAAAGCGGTGTAAACTTATGTAGTTAAATACACCATTTTTTATTTGCCTTCAATAAAATATACATCCTGATTTTATCAACATTGAAGTATTATTTGGTAAATTACAGACAAAAAAATCCTATCCGGTTAGGATGCATTTTCAAAAAAGTTTTTCAATTAATCATTCTGTTACTAAAAATATAATTATGAAAAAAATAGGAATTTTAAATGGCAAAGAAAGAAGTTTTCCGGAAGCTTTTGTTGAAAGGGTAAACAGTAAAAACATAGAAGGCATTATTGCAGAGCCGGTGAAAATAGATAAAATTATGCAGGGTGAAGGTAGTGGCTATGCTGTTATTATAGACCGTATATCGCAGGATGTACCCTTTTATAGGGCTTATTTAAAAAATGCCGCTTTGTGTGGTACCGCAGTAATTAACAACCCCTTTTGGTGGAGTGCAGATGAAAAATTTTTCAATAATTGTTTATCCACTAAAATAAATATTCCAGTACCAAAAACGGTTATTTTACCTTCTAATTCTTTACCAGTTGATACAACCGGTGATTCTTTCAGCAACCTTGCCTACCCGTTAGACTGGGAAGGTATTTTTAATTATGTTGGTTTTCCGGCATACATGAAACCTTTTGCCGGCGGGGGTTGGAAGAGTGTTTACAAGCTAACAGATAAACAAGATTTTTTTGAAAAACACAATCAAACCGGGGAACTGGTTATGATGTTGCAGGAAGAAATAATTTTTGACGAATACTATCGCTGTTATTGTATTGGTGGTAAATATGTAAGGATCATGCCTTATGAACCCCGCAATCCACATGCGCTTCGTTATATAGCCGATTTTAAACCGGATGAAGAAAGGACAAGCTTAATGACGGATATAGTGCTGCGTATCAACCATTATTTAGGCTACGATTTTAATACCGTTGAGTTAGCGTTAAAAGATGGAATTCCATACGCTATTGATTTTTGCAACCCTGCACCAGATGCAGAAAGAGCAAGTGTGGGCGAAGAAAATTTTGAATGGGTGGTAGAGACCGCCGCTACATTCGCAATAGAAAAAGCACTGGAACAAAAAGACGGACAAGATAATTTAACCTGGGGTGAGTATATTAAACGCTCTGCTGCAAAGCAAAAGCTTTTTTAATGGATAATTTTTATAAGGATAATGTATAAAAGTCTAACCTGAAAAGCTTAACAATTTTTATCACCCTGTATTATCAAACTAATGGATTTTTCGTTAGAAAATAATCTTCAAAAAATGAAGTATTTCAAAAGAAGGGCCTGCTTCGATTTTAAAAAAATTATCAATTATCAATTAAAAAATTATCAATTACTTTTTATAAGTTATCAATTACTTTTCATAAATTATCAATTAACATGGCTAACATATCATACAAAGGTTTTACAATTGGTGTAGAAGAAGAATACATGGTAATTGATCCTGTAACAAGGGAATTGAAAAGCCATGAACAAAAAATTGTTCAGGAAGGCCAGAAATTAATTAAAGACAAAGTTAAGGCAGAAATGCACCAGGCAGTTGTAGAAGTTGGCACAGATATTTGCCAGGATATTGATGAAGCGTTTATAGATGTTTCTACCCTACGTAAAACGATCAGCGGTATCGGCGAAAGTTTGGGTTTAAAATTAGGCGCTTCGGGTACCCATCCCTTTAGCCATTGGGAAAGCCAATTAATAACCGACCATGCACGCTATAACGAAATTGTAAACGAATTACAGGAAGCTGCAAGGAGCAATCTTATTTTTGGGCTACATGTGCATGTGGGCATGGAAAACAGAGAGATGGCCATTCATATTGCCAACTCAGCCCGATACTTTTTACCACATATTTATGCACTCAGCACCAACTCCCCTTTTTGGGAAGGTAGAAAAACCGGGTATAAATCTTTTCGCACAAAAGTATTTGATAAATTTCCCCGTACCGGCATACCCGATTATTTTGAAAGTATAGAAGCGTATGAGAATTATATAAAGCTGCTGGTAAAAACAAATTGCATAGACAATGCAAAAAAAATCTGGTGGGACCTTCGGGTACATCCTTTTTTTAATACAGTAGAGTTTCGTATTTGCGATATACCCATGACCGTGCAGGAAACCATTGCTATTGCGGCACTTTTTCAGGGATTGTGTGCAAAGCTATATAAATTACGTAGCCAAAACCTGAATTTTATGACCTACTCACGGGCACTAATAAACGAAAATAAATGGCGTGCCAGCCGTTATGGCATTGATGGCAGCATGATTGACTTTGGTAAAGAAACCGAGGTTAACACCAGGGTATTAATTTATGAGCTACTAGATTTTATTGACGATGTGGTGCCGCAACTGGGCAGCCGCCATGCCGTTAATTATGTACACAATATGCTGGAGCAGGGCACCGGTGCCGACAGACAATTGAAGGTATTTGAACAAACCAATAGCCTTGTTGATGTGGTAGATTATATACAGGGTAATTTTTTAGCGGGCATATAAATTCAGGATATAATAATTTGATCCTAAATTTTTATTATTGCCCGAACTTCAATTTTTCAATAACGCTTCATTGGCAACTTGTCTGCCGCGGCGGATCGCACTCTTGTACTATATATTTTCATGGCAACTTTTATGGAAACGTATATGAAGGCGCATTCAACTTAAAAAACGAAATATTTTTTTAAATTTATAGCCATATCATATCCAATTTTACCCTCACAAAATCTATCTGAATTAAAATTATTATTTTTGCTTCATGTCCTTATTAGAAAAAAAGAAATTCCGGATAGCCATCCTTGATTTGTACGAAGGTGTGGCAAACCAGGGAATGCGGTGCATCAGGGAAATATTAAACCAGTTTGGTGATGGTAACAACTTAGACATCACCTGGGATGAATTTGATGTACGGCAAAAAAAAGAAGTACCCGATCTTTCGTATGATATTTTTATTTCAAGCGGTGGCCCGGGCAGCCCTTTAGATAGTGAAGGCAGCGAATGGGAAAAAGTATATTTCAAGTGGTTGCATAAAATAGAAAAATGGAATAACAGCGAAGGCAATGTTCAAAAAAAATATGTATTCTTTATCTGCCACTCTTTTCAATTAGCCTGCAGGCATTATAATATTGGAAGCGTATGTCAACGCAAAAGCACATCGTTTGGCGTTTTTCCTGTTCACCTTTTAAAAGATGGAAAAGAAGAAATTGTATTTGAGGAAATGAAAGATCCATTTTATGCAGTAGATAGCAGGGACTACCAGGTTGTTGAACCCAGGCATAATAATTTACTTGAAATGGGTGCTACCATTTTAGCTATAGAAAAAGAACGGCCACATATTCAGTTGGAAAGAGCAATTATGGCGGTGCGTTTTAATGAGTACATGATTGGTACACAGTTTCATCCCGAAGCTGACGCAGTTGGTATGAGTATGTACCTTCAAACAACAGAAAAAAAGAAAACTGTGATTGAAAATTACGGCAAAGAAAAATGGACCAGTATGATTGAACAGTTAAATGACCCTGATAAAATAATATTTACTTACGAGCATGTTCTGCCAAATTTTTTGCAGACAGCAGTACAAAGTTTACAAACTTAGCAGTACAATTACTTTTTGTTGATAGTATGGTACGATTATTATGATTATTTTTAATCATAATAATATTATCAATCACAATTAGTATGCAGAAAGAATTAAGACGTACGTTTAACAACAATTTTACGGAAAAAAAATATGCTCTTTACATACAGGAATTGGAAAACCTCCATCCCGGAACCCTGGAATTTAGAAATGCTGAAACCCCAATCTTTATTCCCAAAGATTTTACCCAAAAAATGCTGGATGCCTGCGAAGATATTATTGATATAATAGTTGACCCTAATTTTAAAGCACTTACCGAAAAAGCCATCCCAAAAGACATTATTGTAGCCAATGAAAATGATCATGCAGAATTTATTGCTTTTGATTTTGGTATCTGCGAAAATAGCAACGGCACGCTGGAACCGCAACTTATTGAAATGCAGGGATTCCCTACCCTATTTGCATTTCAGGCATTTCATACAGCCATTACAAAAGTGTATGCTAACGTACCATCCACTTATGATGCCTATTTAAATGGTTACACAGAAGCTTCTTACCTGCAATTATTAAAAGAGATCATTGCAGGAGATTGTGATACGGAAAATGTTATCCTTTTGGAAATTTATCCGGAGCAACAAAAAACAAGGGTTGATTTTTATTGTACCGAAGATGTGCTGGGCATAAAAACTGTTTGTCTTACCAAATTGATTGGTGAAGGGAATCAATTATTTTATGAAAAAGATGGAAAAAAAATACAGGTAAAAAGAATTTATAACCGGCTTATTTTTGATGACCTGCATCAACAAAAAAACCTAGGGGATATCATCGACATTACACATCCCTGGGAAGTAGAATGGAGACCACATCCCAACTGGTTTTACCGCATCAGTAAATATACTTTACCACTGATAGATAATCCTTATGTGCCTCCAACCTTTTATTTAAACGAGCTAAAGGAAATACCTGCCGATCTTGAAAATTATGTATTAAAGCCTTTGTTTTCCTTTGCGGGCATGGGCGTAATTATTGATGTTACCAAAGAAGATATTGACAAAGTAACAGATCCCGAAAACTGGATATTGCAGCGAAAGGTGAAATATGCAGATGTGATTGAAACCCCCAACATGCCTGCAAAAGCGGAAATCAGGCTATTTTATTTTTGGAAAAAAGAATGGGCAAGACCAATGGCTGTACATAATTTAGCTAGACTAAGTAAAGGTAAGATGATTGGTACCCGTTATAACAAAGATAAAGACTGGGTTGGAAGTAGCGTGGCTTTCTTTGAGCGGTAAAAATTAATCACACTTATAACTTTAAAACTTTATTATTAACTGATAAAAACTGTAAAGATGATAAAAGGACTAGCAAGATTTGATTACTATTTAAACAAATTACAACTACTATTTAACAAAGCATCTAAACAAAAAAACCCTGCATTATGGCTCTATAATAATGATGGCCGTACACCTTTATTTATGCTGGAAAGCCTGGCAAAAATGTACACCCAAATTCATAATAAAAAGAAATTTACCAAATTGAAAGAACAGTTTAAATTATTGGAAGATACATTAGGCGCCATTGATTATTATGATAACATTGCAAAAGGTATCAGCGCCAATAAAAAAATACCGTCCACAGTTACCAATTATTTACAGGCACAAACAAGAGAAAAAATACAGAGTCTTAATGAGATTTTGGTTGAGCAAGAATGGCTTTCAGCAGATAACGGCCGTATTAAAAAAATACAAAAAAAATTAGCTGAAGCAGATTGGCTAAAAGAAGAGGATGAAATAAAAGCGATCAATGAATTTTATGGGGAAGCAATTTTAGATATCACTGAATTTGTGCATACAGATAAATGCAATTTTAAAAACATAGAAGCAGATGTGCATGAACTTAGGCGCAAGCTTCGCTGGTTAAGCATCTACCCACAGGCAATACAGGGCAGCATTCAACTAAGCAAAAATAAAACCGTTCCAAAATATTTGGTAAAATATCTAACAAAAGAAATAACTACTTCTGCCTTTAACAAAATGCCAGATGCAGGTGATGCTACTTATTTTTTGTTGCTTGAACAGCATTATTTTTATGCCCTTAGCTGGATGATTGCAGAACTGGGAAAGATAAAAGACAAAGGCTTGTATGTAATTGCTGTTAAAGAAGCACTTCAACAAACCACGAACCTGGCAGACGCAGCAACCTGCAAAAAAGCTTACCAGTTATTGGGTACCAAACAACCAACGCTGGAACTATTGCTTAACCAGGCCGCAGCTACCTGTAAATTATATTTTGATGAACAGAATTTAGAACACTTAGTAATTGGTACTGGATCTGTAAAATAGGATTTACTGTTATATAAAAAGCCCCAATAAATTTTATTGGGGCTTTTTATTTATGCTTTTACTTTTGCCGGAACTTTTTTCTTCACCTTTTTTAAAGCATCTTCTACAGCTTTACTTAATTCATCATAAGTTACTTTGCCGGTAAACCGTTCTCCGTTTATAAAAAACGTTGGAACATCTTTTACGCCTCGGTTTATGCCTTCCCGCATATCTCCCTGTACCTGCCATCCGTAAGTTGCATTTACAAGTTCGTCCAAAAAACGCTTGTTTTGAACACCTGCTTCCCTGCTATGCAACTTTAAACTGGTTGTACCAAGATTTCTGCGATTGGCAAAAAGTATATTGTGCATTTCCCAGAATTTGCCATCCTGTGCAGTAGCCACTGCAGCTTCGCCTGCTTTTAAACTACGCTGGTGAATGTTCGTCATCGGAAAATGACGAAAATTAAAACGCACCTTCCCATCATATTCTTCTAACAATTGTTTTACTACTTCGTTAGCTTTTGCACACACTTCGCTTTCATATTCTCCAAATTCTTCTAATGTTACCGGAGCGTTGATATCTCCGACAAATACATCTCTTGGTTCAATAATTTCAACAACCTCTTTTTTAAATGCCATAATATATAATATATTTATTTGTATGCCATAACCCCAATTGCTTTGTTAGCCTATGACTTGTGTTAATAACAATTTCTGATAGCAATTGTTGTAATTATTTTTACTATATGCAATCAAAAACATTGGGAATCCGTTGAAGGTAATATTTTTATGCTTTTTTCACTTACCATTTAAGAATTTTTCGCTAACAGATTATCCACAACGCTGAAAACCAATTACTTAATTTTTTTTTAAAAAATTAAATAACTTCAAATTAACTAACCTTTGGAGCTTTCTCCTCTTTCCTTTCCTTAATAGCTTCATTTCTAAATACTACAACTCCATCAAAAACATCTATCAAAACTGGCTTTGATTTATCAATATCCCCGGCTAATATGTGTTTGCTGAGCGGGTTAATTATTTCTTTTTGAATCAACCTTTTTAAAGGCCTTGCCCCAAATTGAGGGTCATATCCGTTTTCGGCGAGGTAATCTATAGCATATTCACTAAATTCTAGTTGAATACTGCTTTTAGCAACAAGTTCTTTTAGATTAGCCAATTGTATGCCAATGATACCTTTTATCTCTTTTTTCATTAATGGCTGAAACATGATCACTTCGTCAATCCTGTTTAAGAACTCAGGACGAATGGTTTGGCGTAATAAACTTATAACCTCGGCCTTGGTGCTTTCAACAACTTCATTTTTATTGTTATCATTAACCTTTTCAAAATTTTCCTGTATAATATGGCTTCCCATGTTGCTGGTCATAATGATTATAGTATTTTTAAAATTAACTACCCTTCCTTTATTATCTGTTAACCTGCCATCATCCAATACCTGTAGTAAAACATTGTACACATCGGGATGCGCTTTTTCAATTTCATCTAATAAGACAACACTATAAGGTTTACGCCTAACGGCTTCTGTAAGCTGGCCTCCTTCATCATAACCAACATAGCCAGGAGGTGCACCCACCAACCTGCTCACAGAATGTTTTTCCTGGTATTCGCTCATATCAATTCTCGTCATCATACTATCATCATCAAACAAATAATTGGCTAATGCTTTTGCCAGTTCCGTTTTGCCTACACCGGTGGTGCCCAAAAATATAAACGAACCAATTGGCTTTTTAGGATCTTGCAAACCGGCCCTGCTTCTGCGGATGGCATCACTTACGGCTTCAATGGCTTCATCCTGGCCTACAACTCTTTTATGTAATTCTTCTTCCAGGTGCAATAATTTTTCTCTTTCACTTTGCAACATTTTCATTACCGGAATGCCAGTGGCTTTAGCAACACTTTGAGCAATATCTTCCGCATCTACTTCTTCTTTCAGCAAACGTTTTTCGCTGATATCATCCAGCAATTTTGTTTGTTCTTCAATTATTTTTTCCTGTTCCTGCACCTTGCCATATCTTATTTCTGCAACACGCCCATAATCCCCTTCTCTCTCTGCTTTTTCTGCAGCCGTTTTTAAATTGTCTATTTCACTTTTTGCAGACTGAACTTTTTCCACCACTTCTTTTTCTTGCTGCCATTTTGCTTTAAAGGTATCACGCTGTACCGACAGGTTACCAATTTCTGTATTAAGGTCTTTCAATTTAGCCGTATCATTTTCCCGCTTAATTGCTTCCCGCTCAATTTCCAATTGCCGGATCTGTCTTTCCAGTTTATCCAGCTCTTCCGGCATAGAGTTCATCTCTAACTTAAGCTTGGCGGCACTTTCATCAATTAAATCAATAGCCTTATCCGGTAAAAACCGATCTGTAATATAACGATGAGACAATTCTACCGCAGCAATAATGGCTTCGTCTTTTATCAACACATGATGGTAACTTTCGTACCTGTCTTTTAAACCCCTGAGTATAGAAATGGCATCTTCCTCACTGGGTTCATCAATAATTACTTTTTGAAAACGACGTTCCAATGCCTTATCTTTTTCAAAGAATTTCTGGTATTCATTTAGAGTGGTTGCACCCACTGCCCTTAACTCTCCTCTTGCCAAAGCTGGTTTTAAAATATTGGCCGCATCCATTGCACCATCACCACCGCCAGCACCTACCAGTGTATGTATTTCATCTATAAATAAAATGATATCCCCATCACTTCCGGCCACTTCTTTTACCACCGATTTTAATCTTTCTTCAAACTCTCCTTTGTACTTGGCACCGGCAATTAGCTGGCCCATATCCAAGGCAAAAATTATTTTTGATTTTAAATTTTCGGGCACATCACCATTTACTATCCGCATCGCCAAACCTTCTGCTATAGCTGTTTTACCAACACCTGGTTCTCCTACTAAAATGGGATTGTTCTTACTTCTTCTTGACAAAATGTGCAATGTCCGGCGAATCTCTTCATCCCGTCCTATAACAGGATCCAGTTTTCCTGCTCTCGCCATTTCGTTTAAATTCTTTGCATATTTGTTCAGCGCATTAAATTGTGTTTCGTCTGTTTGAGAAGAAATAGTACTGCCTTTACGAAGATCTTTAATAGCGGCAATTAAACCTTTTTCTGTTAAACCTGCATCCTTTAGCAACTTGGCGCTATTATCATTACCCTGTAAAATAGCGAGCAATAAATATTCTACACTCACAAACTCATCTCCAAAATTTTTTAGTGCGACAGTAGCCCTCAAAACCACACTATTCATGTCACGGCTTACCGATTGTGCTGACTCTCCGCTCTGCACTTTTGGAAGTTTATTAATGCTTTCGTCAATTTTGGTTTCTACAAAATTCACATTCACATTATTTTTCTTCAACAAAAAATCAATAGGCGAATCCTCTTCACTTAATAACGCTTTTAGTAAATGCTCTGTTTCTATATTGGGGTTTTTATTATTAAAAGCCTGTTGTTGGGATTGTGTAATAGCTTCCTGCGCCTTTATGGTGAAATTATTAAGGTTCATATTGTTTTAATTATTTAGTTGATGTTTCCATTTTTTTGATACCACTATATTCGTGCTACAAATTATCTGATAGAGAAATAAAAAATATAAGAATAACAAAAGAGACAAATTCGTAAATTACTCAACTGATTTTTTGATTGCTTAATTTCAAATAACTTTATACAATAGTCAAATTTTTATCCAAAAAAAAGTACAAGAAAATATGTCATACAAAATGAAATTAAACTGTCTAAAATTCAGACTGGTATTGTGTTTTATGCTACTTTGTCTTATTAGCAACGCACAATACGATTTTACAGAAGCAGATAAATTGTTAACCACCAACCAAAAAAAATTAGGCGACAACCTGGTAGCATTGGTTTATAAAGATGGCAAAATGATTTATCAAAAAGAGATGGGTGATTTTAAAATAAAAACCAAAGCCCCTATAGCCAGTTGCAGTAAATGGTTAACTGCTGCTTTAGTTATGACTTTTGTTGATGAAGGCAAACTTTCTTTAGATGATAAAGTGGTTACTTATTTACCCATATTTGGAAATTACAGCAAATCTTATATTACCATCCGTACTTGTTTATCGCACCTTACCGGCATTAGCGACAACCAAAGAATTGGCGCAAAATTATTAGAACGAAGAAAATTTGAATCGCTGGAAGATGAAGCAAATTCTTTTGCAAAAAAAGAAATTGCTACCAACCCCGGTACCGAATTTTTTTATGGAAACATAGGTTTAAACATTGCCGGCCGGGTGCTGGAGGTGATAACTAAAAAGAAATTTGAAGTGTTAATGAAGCAGCGGATTTTTACACCGTTGAACATGAGGAACAGCACCTTTACTGGTGAAGAAGATGCCACAAACCCATCAGGTGGGGCCACCAGCTCTCCAACAGATTACATGAATTTTTTAACCATGATTTTAGACAAGGGAATGTTTATGGGTAAACGTATTTTGAGTGAAGCTGCCATTGCACAAATGCAAACTATACAAACAAATAAAGTCCCTAAAAAATATACACCAAAAGTTGCAGAAGGATTTGACTATGGATTGGGCGAATGGATTCAGGAAACAGATGCCAAAGGAAATAGTACTGTTATATGCTGCCCCGGCTTATTTGGCACCTGGCCTTACGTTGATAAATGCCGTGGATATGCCTGTATTTTATTTACAAAAAGTTTATTGGGCATACAGAAAAAAGACCTTTACCTGGAATTAAAAAAAATTATTGACGGGCAAATTCCTTCTGCCTGTAACTGATGTATTTATAGTAACCTGCCTATCATGAGTGTGATTGATAAAAATACACAGTTAATTAAATCGTTTGCTGCTAAGCTGGGTTTTGATCATTGCGGTATTGCAAAAGCTGAGTTGTTAGGAGAAGATGCCAAACGTCTGGAAAGCTGGCTGAGAAAGGGTATGCATGGCACCATGCAGTATATGGAAAATTATTTTGACATGAGGATCGACCCTTCCAAATTAGTGCCGGGCGCAAAATCTGTTATCACTTTATTACTCAATTATTTTCCTGTTGAACAACAAAATGAAACCACACCAAGAATTGCCAAATATGCTTTTGGCAATGATTACCATGAAGTGATAAGAGAAAAGTTGAAACTCTTTTTAGCGGAGATAAAACTATCTGTGGGTGGAGTAAATGGAAGAGGATTTGTGGATAGTGCGCCGGTGTTGGAAAGAAGCTGGGCACAAAAAACAGGTTTGGGCTGGATAGGGAAAAATGGAAATCTTATCAACAAACAAAGCGGCAGTTTCTTTTTTATTGCTACGCTGATTGTTGACTTAGAACTTGAGTATGATGCTGCCTACGCAAAAGATTATTGCGGCACCTGCACCAGGTGTATTGATAATTGCCCTACTGATGCCATACTGCCTGATAAAGTTATTGAAGGCAGTAAATGTATCAGTTACTTTACGATTGAATTAAAAGATGCCCTGATACCGGATGCCATGAAGGGTAAATTTGATAAGTGGATGTTTGGCTGTGATGTATGCCAGGATGTTTGCCCGTGGAACCGTTTTAGTAAGCCTACAGGTGAAATAAAGTTTGCTCCGATACCTGCCATTTTAAACTTTACCAACAACGATTGGGAAGAGTTGACAGAAGAAAATTTTAAACTGATCTTTAAAAACTCACCATTGAAACGCAGCAAGTTTGCAGGTATTAAAAGGAATATGAAATTTATAGCAACCACCAGTTAAATTTAATTGATAGCCTTCTGTACATATAATTATAACGCTCTACAGGAGGTATATAATTTTCGCACCAAAAGCAGGGTTGGGCATATTTTTCTTTTAGTTGCTTAAACGAATAGCCTGCACTAAAGCTGATATGGCTTGCATTAAAAATCCTGAATTTATACCCCAATCCTGTTTCATAATAAAGGCCGCCCATTGCATTGTAATTATTTGCATACGGTGGTTTTTGGTTGTTCATTAACCAAGGGAAATCATAGCCGAGATCTCCAAATAAAAAGAAAGTGTTTACTTTTTCTGAAAGATCTTTTTTAACATCGACAAATAAGGGGACACTTCGCTTTAGCCCATAATAATCAATACCAACGCCAATTCCGGTAAACCAGGTGTCGAATTTAAGGCCATTGATTGCATTTACATTCAGTGCTGGTTTGCTGCCTTTCTGGCCAATTAATACGCTTGCCTGCAGGTTGGTTTCAAATTTAACTGATGAGTGCTTAACCGCCGCATCCTGGCTATTGGCAGACAGGGAAAATAAAAAATAAGTCAATATAATATAAAAATATTTTTTGGCCGCTATAAAATAATTGTTCATAATAAATTAAGAATTGATTTCAAAAATATGGTACAGATTAAATATTGACTCACTGCCGGATAGCACTGATATGTTTATCATTACTCTTTTACAATTGTTAATTTGCTAAGCAATTTGATATTGTTTAGGTCTGCATAATTATATTGATAAAGCCCATCTTTAGCAATAACAATCGCCTTGTTATTATTTGCAATTACATCATAAGTTTCAAGTCCGGTAATTTGTTTTAACTGAATGATATTGGCAGCATCACTTGCATCAAATATTTTTAATCCATCGGCACCATCGCAAACAAACAATACATTTTTATCTTTTAATAACCCATGTGGATTTGTCAAGGGATAAGATTTTACCAAAATAGGATTGCTGATGTCATTGATGTTTAGTACATCCATCTGGTTGGTAAAGCCTCCACAACTACTACCGGAACTTAATGTAACGTACGCAAAATGATCATCTGCAATTACCGGATCACAACTTTTTACATGCCCGAATTGCCCTTCCAATTCAGGATTGTCTGCATTATTAACCGTGTAGATAAACATGCCGTTTGAAGAGCCAATAAATAATTTATTTTCAAAAGGGAAAAGCGTTTCCACGTTCCAGTTACCTACTGTCACTTTTTTTATATACACAGGACTTTCAGCATTAGCTATGTTAAAAATATTCAGATCCTGATTTGATACAGTGTAGAGCCTGCTATTTAATAAAGCAAACCGGGCCATTGAGCCACCAGTGCCAACCGGTGATGGACTTTTAGTCGGACTGCTGCCAGAGCTATTACTAAGTGCCTGCGACCTATCAAAGTAAACACCAGAGCCTAAATATATTGCCCCATTATTATTACAATTTACATAAACAGTAGTGTCACGCTTTACCCAATCTGCAATTACCATATTGGTATCGGCTGCAAGCCCACCACCCCAATACCTGAATGGAAAAACGCCTTCAATAAATTTAGTAACGGTTACATTTAATGGATTGGATATGTCCAGTGCGACTATGTCTGTAAAAACATCTGCGTATAAGATATTCCCTTTAACTGCAATGTCCATATTACCGGGTATATCAATAAAGGCAATATTTTTTGGCGAGGAAGGATTGCTGTTGTCAATCACATGGATTCCTTTGTCAACTTCGTTTAAAAAGATATAATTACCAATGGTAAATATTTTACCTGTATTTGAAATTTGCCTTGACGGGTTACTTTTTATATTGGCCCTTATCGCCGCTTTTGTTTTATACAATGGTGTGTAATAGCTGTACTGGCGGGTGTTTTCGCAGGTATCTTTTATACATCCCTGTAAAATAAAACTTACTGAAATTACAATCGCTATAGGAAGGCCTATTTTTTTCATACAATAGTTTTTATGTTGATTAATTTTTATAGCTGACAATACAACTTACTGCAGGGTTGCATTCTGTAGAATATTTTTTGAGCCTATTTTTTTCCTATATTTTTTTGTAATCTAAGCCCGAAGAAGCTGTAACGGCGGTTGCTGTAAAGGCCTGATTCAGCTATTTTATTTAAGCCAATATTTATATCCGGGCCAATAAGGAATGGATTTTTAGCCCGTCGGGTTAATGCAAATAATAACCCCGCAGAAATATTTGCCTGGGTTTTATTAAGCATGTTATTATTGCGATAGTATTTGCCAGATGCAGTATCAAACTGAAGCGCATTTGAACCGATAAACTGCGCAATTGCAATACCCGCATTTAAGTAAACAGCAGGTTTACTTTTATTAGAAAGTTTGATATGAACAGCCAATGGCAGCTCTATAAAATGAAAATGATTTTTATATTTTCTATCAACTCCGCTTCTATAAAAAATTCTATCTGCTGAATTGAGGGAATAATTATTACTCCCATAAAGAACACTATCCACCCTATAACCCACCATCATCACAGAGCTGTATATTTTATAATTTAAACCCAAAACAATATTGGTTTTGGAAGAAATATTTTTTTGCATAAATACGCCAGCAGTAACACCGGCACCAGGATTAATTTTTGCAGGATGATAAACGGCAGAACTTGCCTGGCCGTTGTTTGAGCCAGATGTGCCTGGGTCTGCGAAATTATAAACCTTTGATGCATCACTATTTCCTGCACCAATAACTCCTAAATAGCCATTCTGCGTTGTTGTAACACCCAAAGAAAAATTAAAGCCAAACTGCCAATTATTCTTTTGCTTTATTTGCTTTGATTTTTTTTCTATTGTATTTTTTTTATTATTCTCTTCTATCACCTGTGTTGTAATGCGGCTTGCGCTTTCGCTGCTGTCAATTGTATTTTTGATAACAGGCTTTAAGATTATCTTTTTTACACCAGTAATATCTTCTGAAGAATCAGTAGTAGATGCTATAGTTTGTTCAGTACTACTATTTACCAAAGGTGTTTCATTTAAATCATCCGCTACAACTCCATTACTTACCTTTAATTTTAATTGCTGTTTCTTTTTAAATTGAAGTTTTTTGTTGCTGTTGTAAATGGCATCCTTAACAGCAATACTATTTTTATTAATTATTTTTTGTTCTTTTATAAGGTTGGCAGATTTTACAGATAGCAGTTCGGTAATAGTTTTTTGGTGATTGATTATCCCTTTTTTGCCCGTGTTATTATGCAGCATCTTTGCTTTGCCAGTTACCGGATCTTTTCTGTAGAGCTTATTTTTTTCTATATCATCCACTCTTTTAGCGTTCAGATTTTTAACAGTATCCGTAGTGAAAGAGTTTGTTTTTGAAGATACCATTTTATTAGCCAGGTGACGGTTATTTTCAGTATAACTTGTATATATAAAAATACCAGCAACGGATAAGAACAAAGCCAGAAAAATAAAGGCAATAATCCTTCTGTCAGTTTTTCTTTTCGTTATTGCATCAGCTACATTTTGCCACACTTCAGCAGAAGGTTTTAATTTTAACCCGTCCATTTTTTGCTGCACCTGTTTTTCAAATTCATTTTCGGGCATACTGTTCATTTTTTGAAAGTGATGAATATTTTTCTATCCACTCTATCAATAAATACCTGGCTCTTGCGTATTGCGATTTGGATGTACCGTCACTGATACCGAGCATCTCTCCTATTTCAACATGCGTATAACCTTCAATGGCGTATAAATTAAAAATGGTTTGAAAACCGGTGGGTAATTGCCTTATCAAATCACTTAATTGACGGGCATCTAATTTCACCTCCGGGTTTTCGGCTGATACCGGGTGCAGGGGCATTTCTGCAAAAACCATTTCCTCCCGGTAACGTTTGTTCTTCTTTAAATAATTTAAAGCGGTGGTTACCATAATCCGCCTGATCCATCCACCCAGTTCGCCGGCAAATTTATACTTGCCCAAATGAAGGAATACTTTTATAAACCCTTCCTGCAAAACATCTTCCGCATCACTGACCGACTTGGTATAGCGGTAACAAACCCCCAGCATAGATGGCGCAAAATGATCATACAATTGCTGTTGGGCAACTGGCTTTTGTTTAATGCAGTCTTTTACCAATAAAGTATAATCCATCATATCTGTTAATGATCCTGACAACAGATTATTGCTGACAGTTGCATTTGAAAAAAAATATTACAAAGTGTCGGCCTTTGCGGAGCTTGAGATAGAGTAGCAAATTTAAGAAGTGTACCAAAAAGCTGAAAAAGTACAAGAAATCGATGCAACGATGATCCCCAATGCTTCTTAGCCCGGACTATATTTTTTAAAACCAATAAACCGCTAACAAAACACAAAACAATAAACTAAAAACTATAACTCTATTTTCATAGCCCGGACCATAATTTTTGAATCATCGCCCTTAAAAACTATGGATTCTTTTCTATAATATCTTTTAAGCCATTTAATGCAGCATCATATCCGGGGCCGGTGATTTTATCAAGGAAGATGGCATAGACTTTTTGCCATGGATACCAATGTAATTTGGTGAGGGCCCTCCACTCTACCCTTGTTTCCTTGGCAGGTGTAAGTTGGGTAAAATTAATAGCATTTTCAATATCGTTTTCACCGGGAGATTGTAAAATAAATTTTATTGAAGATGAGTCGGTATCCGTTATAACAAGATGAGTGGTTTTGTTATTGTACACAATATCACAAACGGCATTTTTGCCAACTGTTACATTTCCAAAATTAATTGCTGCTACCCCAGTTTTAAAAATGGGATGCCAGTTTTTCCAGTTTTTTAAATCAAGAATTTGTTGATAGGGTTTGTCAATGGTGGTGCTATTAATTACAGTTGCCCTTGATACCCTAACGTTAGAAGTTATTAAAAGGGATAGCAATGTCATTACAATGAACAAACCCGTAATGCCAAAAAGAAAAGCCTTTATAAAACGCATCATATTATTCCCATTTAAAAACTTTTACAGCAACCGCATACACTATCACTCCCCACAATAATAAAATCCCGATCTCATTTTTTACGTCCCATAGGTTTTGTCCTTCAAAAGCCACAGCCCTTATAGCGGTGTTTAAATGTGTAAGCGGCAATGCTTTTGATATGGGCTGCAACCATTTTGGAAAAGCCTCTACTGAAAAAAATGTTCCTCCCAATAAAAATTGAGGCAAGGTAAGTAAATTAGCAAACGGAGGAATGCTGCTATCGCTTGTTGCAAGGCCGCTAACAATAAAACCCAGTCCCATAAAGACTATTAAGCCAATAAAACTCAGTAGCAACATTTCCAATAAAGTTACTACTCCGTTAATGAGTGTAAACCCAAAAAGAAACCTGCCTGCAACAATGATAACGATTGCCGTTAGCATTTGAAATATTACCCTTGCCAAACCTTCCCCTAAAATAATATAGGTGCGGCTGATAGGTGTGGCAAAAAATCGTTTTAATACCAGGGTATTCCTTAAATTAAAAAACATAAATGCTACGCCAAAAACCCCTGAGCTTAATAAAGAAAAACCCAGCTGTCCGGGTAAAATAAAATCAATGGTTTTGTATTCTCTTATTTCTTTTACATCTCTTTTGTAATCAAAATCGGGTATGGCATAAGTTGGCCTGCCAGCATATTTTTCGTTGCTTATATTGTTTACAATATTATTTATCACCGGTATAAACTGCGGCCATTTATCGTTGCTGGCACTCGTTGTTGAGATGGTGTAAGTATATGCCGGTATCGCTGTCGCATTCTTTTTAATATTAAAAACACCGGTTATTTTTCCTTTCTCAAGATTGCTGTTTAATTCTTTGTCATTTTCAAAGCGTACAATTTTTATCCGGTTGCTTGTTTTTATCGAATCATACAAAGCATTGGCGGTATCGCAATTTTTATCTACTGCAATTTTATAAACAGGCAGGCCACCATTGTTACCAATAAAACCAAATACCAATATAAATACAAAGGGAAAAACAAAACTAAAAACTACTGCCGATGGGCTTCTGAAAATTGACTTAAGACTGGCTTTGGTGATGGCCAACATGGCCTTTAACTGACTATACTGCTGCATTAAAATTGTAATTTTAGGCGCAAAGCTATTTGCAAAAAAACTGTAAAAAAAATTTGAAATTATGGACAAGTGACGTACATTTGGCGACAAATGACGCATGTATGGAAAAGAATATAAAATCAAAAAAAGCTATACTGTACAAACAGGTTAGCAAAATTATCAAAGCGGAAGAACCTGAGGCTGTTTACAACAGGAGTGTAAAAGTAATTCCTTCTGTAAAAAATTATACTTATAACGAATTTAAAAAAATTGCCAGTAAAATCCCTTTCACACAAACTGAATGGGCTTCTATATTGCATGTTAGCGAACGTACCCTGCAACGCTATGCAAAAAATAACGGCAGCTTTGCCCCAATTAATGCAGAGCGTGCGTTACAGATAGCTCATGTAATTGATGAAGGAAAAAAAACTTTTGGTAAAACAGAGCTTTTTTATAATTGGTTAAAAAGAAATCCTTTAATGCTGGAAGGGCCTCTTTCTTTTGAGTCTTTGACAACCACTTACGGCATTCAACTGGTTTTAACCCAATTAGGAAGAATTCAACATGGAATACTTGCATGATTGTTTACAGGCTTACCACTGAAATGTATAAAACTGACCTGTCAGGTAGCGGGGCCAAATTGTATGGCGGCAGATGGAACTCTGTAGGGTTACCGGTTTTGTACACTACTGAAAATATTTCATTGGCTATTTTGGAAATATTGGTAAGGACGGATATGCACGCCATCCCTTTAAGTTATCACCTCATTAAAATAGACATCCCCGAATTGATTCAACCGCAATTTATTACCACAGGCAAATTAAAAACCTCATGGAAAGATGACCTGGGATATACTCAATGGATGGGAGATGAGTTTATTAAATCGAATAAATCGTTACTTCTAAAAGTTCCCTCTGCTATCGTAGACGAAGAAAATAATTACATTGTAAATCCTGAACACAACGATTTTAAAAAAGTAAAAATTGCAGCCGTTAAAAAGTTTCAATTTGATAAAAGATTGTTTCTAAAAGATGTATAAAACCTACCTCCTTCTTGGCAGCAATATGGGTAACAGCCAGCAACAATTAACCATCGCTGTAAAAAGTATTGCCCAACAAATTGGAAATGTTATAAGGCAAAGTAATTTGTACGCTACTGCTGCATGGGGCAATCCGGATCAACCTGATTTTTTAAACCAGGTAATTATTGTTGAAACAAAACTGACCGCTTTACAAACCATCGAGAGTATTTTGAACATTGAAAAAAAAATGGGCAGGGTTAGAACAACAAAAAACGCACCCCGTATCATCGACATTGATATTTTATTTTTCAACAAAGAAATTATTGCAACAAAACACCTTACTGTTCCGCATCCGCAAATTGAAAACCGCCGCTTTGTATTGGTTCCATTGAATGAATTGTCGCCCAACTTTATACATCCGGTATCCCATAAAACTATTCACCGGCTATTAAATGATTGTGCCGATACACTCAATGTTAAAAAGTTTTAATTGTTCCATTATTTATTCAACTTATTTTCGGTTCTGGAAAATGCAATACAATTTTGTTACCATAGAAGGAAATATTGGTGCCGGCAAAACTACCCTGGCACATTTGTTAAGCAAGCATTTTAATGCAAGGCTGATATTGGAAGAATTTGCTGACAATCCCTTTCTGCCAAAATTTTATGAAAACCAGCAACAGTATGCTTTTCCGCTGGAACTGTTTTTTATGGCCGAGCGCTACAAACAACTAAAAGACCTGTTGCAAACAAAAGATATGTTTCAAAACATTACCATCTCGGACTATCTTTTTACCAAATGCCTGCTGTTTGCCAAAGTAAATTTGCCCACCGAAGAATTCAGGCTGTACCAAAAATTATTCGACATCGTTAATCCACAAATTGCACAACCAGACCTGCTGATTTATTTACATAGCCCGGTAAATAAATTACAGCAAAATATTAAAAAGCGCAACCGGTTATACGAGCAGGGCATTGCCAGCGAATACCTTTTTTCTTTGCAGGAAACCTATACCCAATACATTAAACAGCACAATATAAAAACCTTGTTTGTTGATGCCAGCAACGCAGATTTTTTGGGTAATGATGAGCACCTGAAAGTCATCATTAATGCACTGGATAAAGAATATGAAGATGGGCAACACTACCTTACACTACCATAGAAAACGAATTAATAAATTATTGTTACCCATTAATTTTTTACTTTTGTACCATCACTAATTTTCAGGTATTGACTACTCATCCCCTCGCTGTTTTAAAAATAATCGAATTCAGAAATTTTATTATGGGCCGTTTTGTTTTTATTATGGGGCTGCGTATGATGAGTACCCTGGTATCGTGGTGGATGTACGAATTAACCGGGGATGCTTTTTACATCGGGCTCATCGGGCTTGCAGAAGCCTTACCAGCTATAGGTTTAGCCCTGTATGCAGGATATGTAATTGATAAAAGCGAAAAAAGAAGGCTCCTGCTCATCACCATTTTTTTGTATGCCATTTGTACTTCTATTTTACTTGGCGCATCCACGCATTGGTTTAGTGAGCAGTTTGGTACAAAGCTCATCATTCTTTTTATTTACAGTATTATTTTTATAACCGGTGGCATAAGGGCATTTTCCGGACCAAATTTTAGCGCCATCATTGCTTCCCTGGTACCAAAAAATTTATTGCTCACCGCATCACAAATAAGTTCAACCACCTGGCTTATCGCCAGTATTACCGGCCATGCCATGGCAGGCTTTTTAATTGCCTGGCTGCATGTAACCGGCACCTTCATCGTTATTACTTCTTTAATTATTATTGGCTTTTTATTCCTTTCCAAATTAACAGCAAAGCCGCCCGGCATAAGCGCTGAAAAGAAAACACTTGAAGCGGTAGCCGAAGGTTTAAAATATGTTTTTAAAACCAAAGAAGTGCTCGGGGCCATCACCCTTGATCTTTTTGCAGTATTATTTGGCGGTGCCGTAGCCATGGTACCCGTTTATGCAAAAGACATTTTACACGTAGGCCCCATTGGCTTTGGCTGGCTAAATGCCGCCTCCGATATAGGTTCCATCGCCATGGTAATAAGCCTTACCCTTAGCCCAATGAAGAAAAAACAAGGCATCAAATTATTATGTGCCGTAGCAGGTTTCGGCCTTTGCATCATTGTTTTTGGCATTTCAAAATGGTATTGGTTATCTTTTATTGCATTGGTAGCAGGTGGCATATTTGATGGCGTAAGTGTGGTGGTAAGGGGCAATATCATGCAATTAAAAACACCCGATGAACTTCGTGGCCGGGTGATGAGTGTAAACTCCATGTTCATCAATTCCAGCAACGAGATCGGCCAGTTTGAAAGTGGCGCCGCGGCAAAATTAATGGGCGTTATTCCATCAGTAGTATTCGGCGGATGTATGACTATTTTTGTTGTGGTGGCCACGTGGATAAAGGCGCCTTCACTAAAGAAACTGGAGTATTGAACCGCTGTATTATTTCATTATTACCCGCCATTTATTTTTTACAAATGTTGTACGGACATTTGTTTTCCATGTGATCATTCTTGTGTCACTCACTTGTGCTTTCACAGCTTTTTGGAGCTGTTTTTAAATTCGTGGGGCATTAATTTGTTGGGGTTACTGGCTTTTACAAAATAGACCTTACTATCCACGCAGGCCGCTGTAGTGAGTGCTGAGGCTGTCTACAACCGAACCCTATTCAACAAAATGTATTATTTCAAATAGGCAACCATTAAACGTATTTACAATTTTAGATTTAATACATCGTTGAGCATTTCATTGGTTGTTGCTTTTATAAATAGCAATTACAATTACTCAAGCAGGAAGCAGGATAATTATAATTGAAGTAAGAAAGCAGAAACATAGACAAAACAAAGGAGGCTGGTTAGCAGTGGTTCGCATTATCAAGTAGTGAGTGTTTGGCTAATCCTAAAATAAGGTCAAAACCCATCATAATAATTTAAGCATTTATTATTAAAAAAAAATTAGAAATTTTACAAAAAAAAAATTTATCTTTCTTACTCAAAAAAAGTATAACTAATACAGACGAAACTATTTCTCTAACCTCTGCATCTGATATTGTTAACTTATCCACCCGCTGAAAATTACTTCAATGTAGAATGTACTATTTAATCCACTCAATCTAGCTAATTGCAAAGGTCAGTTCCATACAATAATAAATTAAATGTCACTTGCTTTTTCACCATTGTTTAAAGATAAAACTCATGATACATAAACTTATACCTGCTTTTTGTAAAACAATATTTTTATTACTTTTCTTGACTACATTAAAAGCAACAGCACAACCAACTATTTCTTCTTTTACCCCTTCCAACGCAATGTTGGGCACAGGGGTAATGATAACAGGTACAAACTTTAATGCTGTGCCTGCCAATAACATTGTATATTTTGGAGCGGTAAAGGCAACGGTTACACCAGGTACAACTTCCAGCTTAACTGTAACTGTACCCGCCGGCGCCACATTTGAGCCCATCTCTGTACTTGATAATGCTACAGGGTTAACTGGTTATTCCTCCAAACCATTTATCACTACTTTTACAAATCCTGCCGGTACAGGAATCCCTGCTAACTTTTATAAGCCAAAGGTTGATTTTGCTACAGGGACCAGCCCCCGTAATGTTGCAACAGGCGATGTGGATGGAGATGGAAAACCCGATTTGGTGATTGCTAATGGGAACTCTAATACATTATCAGTACTCCGTAATACTTCTACTTTAGGGAATATCAATGCAGCTTCTTTTGCCGCTAAAGTAGATTTTGCTTCCGGTACCTTTACTGAATATGTTTCAATCGGCGATGTAGATGGAGATGGCAAGCAAGATCTGGTTGTTATTACTAATGGCAATATATCAGTATTGCGCAATACTTCCACTTCAGGCATTATCAATGCATCTTCTTTTGCTGCTAAAGTAGATTTTGCTTCGGGTTTTACCGGTCCTGTATTTGGTGCAATTGGCGATGTGGATGGAGATGGCAAGCCTGATATCGTGAATGCTAATTCAGGCGCAAGTTCCGTATCAGTACGACTCAATACTTCTACACCAGGCAGCATTTCTTTTGCCGCTAAAGTTGACTTTCCTTCCGGACTTACTTCTGTTTCTGTGGCTATTGGCGATTTGGATGGAGATGGCAAACCCGACCTTGCAGTTACAAATGCAGAATCTTCTACGAATACTGTTTCAGTACTACGTAATACTTCCACAACAGGCAGTATCTCTTTTGCCACAAAAGTACCTTTTGCTGCCGGTAGTATTCCACGCAATGTTGCTATCGGTGATGTGGATGGAGATGGAAAGCCTGACCTTGTGGTTGCTAATAACAATACTTCTCCTGCTTCTACTACTGTGTCAGTACTACGCAATACTTCCACTTCAGGCATTATCAATGCATCTTCTTTTGCCGCGAAAGTAGATTTTATTGCGGGTACTGCTCCCCGTTATGTTACAATGGGAGATGCCGATGGAGATGGCATGCCAGATCTGGTGGTTGCTAATACAAGCTCTAATAATATATCAGTGCTGCGGAATACTGCAACTTCTGGCGCTATCAATTCATCTTCCTTTGCGACAGCCGTAAATTTTGCTACAGTGTCAAGTCCTATTTCTGTTGCAATCGTTGATTTGGATGGAGATGGAATTCCTGAAGTTGCAGCAGCTAATGGTGGTGCAAGCTTCGTTTCGGTTTTTCAAATAGATCTTACTGCATTGCCTGTTAACCTTACTAATGTAAAGGCATACCAAAAAAATGCAGGAGTACAAATTGAATGGACAGCCCAGCAGGAAATGAATATAGAAAGGTATGAAGTGGAGAGATCACAGAATGGACAGCAGTTTATAAAGCTGGGAAGCATACAGGCAAAAAGCAACAGCAGTTCTGTTATAAACTACAATCTGTTTGATCCTGCTCCTTTAGATGGAGCAAACTTTTACAGAATAAAAATAATTGAAGCAGGAAAAATAATTTATAGCCTGGTAATGAAAGTGACTATCAGCAATAGAGCTACTTTACTTACCATTTATCCAAACCCGGTAAATGGTAAAACAATTGTTTTACAGATGAATAATTTGCAGAAAGGAAATTATACGGTTACTTTAACCAATAAAATGGGTCAGCAGCTAATGCATAAAGTGATAGAACATTCAGGTGGTTCAGCAACTAAAACCATCGAGCCCTCAAAAGCACTTGCAGCAGGAGTTTACCTGTTAAGATTATCTGGCGGAGAAATTAATATAACCCACCAGATAATAAAAAAATAAGAACAATATTTTAAATAATTTGCGGCTTTACTTGTTTATGTCCGGGGGTTTCACACCATACACTTTGAAACCAGAACATCAAGCATGCTATGCAACTAAAGGTATCACTCTGGCAATACTTCTAATTTTATACATCTAAACAATGCATTGGCCGGTAGCATTTTACCAATTACATTTCTATGAATAGAATACAGCTGTAAATAGAACAAACCGATAAATCTTTGAATTCCTAAAAGTCACCAATCAATTTTTTTAACTAAACTTGTCTTACAGGATTTACTTTATGAATAATCTAATTTTATATAACAAGCCGGTAGCCCTGCCAGACCTGAACTTGGAGTTGCTGACTTTATAGGTCAGTGGTTAAGTAAAGCTAAAAGGATAAGAAAAATACAATGCTTCCTAAAGCAAAGTTTGGCAATGCAAAAAACATGTTTAAAGATCATGTTTATTTTGATGAGCCAGTAGAAGATTTTTTAAAAAAGATCCTGATACAAAAAATCTTGTAATCCTTTAGTTTAAACTTTTTATTTTATTTGAGGATGTATTGTAACTTTAAACTCAAAAATATTCACTCATGCAACGCAGAAACTTCATTCGCAATAGTAGCCTTGCTTTAATAGGTCTGGCATTTTTAAGTAATAAAACATTGGCGCAGTTATTAGCTGATCCTACCTGGAAAATAAAAATGCTGACTGATACCATAGGAGTATTTACAGAAAAGGGCGGCACAATATTGTTTATGATTGGCAAAGAAGGTTTGACTGTGGTGGACTCTCAATTTCCGGAACAATCACAACATTTAATTGATGAGTTGAAAAAAAGAAGCCTGCTTCCTTTTGAGTTGCTGATCAATACACATCATCATGGCGACCATACGGCAGGTAATATTTCTTTTAAAGGGTTGGTTAAAAATGTACTGGCGCATGAAAACAGCAAAGCCAACCAGGAAAGGGTAGCCAAAGAAAAAAAGACGGAAGAGCAGCAATTATATCCTAACCAAACTTACGCTACTACATGGAGCCAGGCTGTTGGTACAGAAGAAATAGCCATGCATTATTTTGGTGCAGCGCATACCAACGGCGACAGCTTTGTACATTTCAAAAATGCCAATATCGTTCACACAGGCGACCTCGTATTTAACAGGCGGCATCCTTTTGTTGACAGGTCTGCAGGTGCTAATATTAAAAGCTGGATACAGGTACTGGATAAGGCTGATAAAACTTTTAACGACAAAACGATATTTGTGTGCGGCCACGCTGCCGATGGATATGATATAGTAGTCAACAAAAAAGACATCGGTGCTTTTAAGAATTACTTAAGTAAAGTGTTGGAGTTTACTGCTGCAAAGATTAAGGCAGGTAAAACAAAGGAAGAAATAATAAAAGCTACCGAAATACCCGGTGCTCCCGAATGGAAAGGCGATGGAATTGACAGGCCTTTATCTGCCGCATATGAAGAACTTACTAATGGATAGCATTTTTAATTGGAATAATTTACTGGTGATTATTGCTTTGCAGCTGCCATTAGTTTCTCCAACACATAATAAACAATAGGGCAAAAGGTAGAATTTTTTAATGTGAGTGGTTGCCTTTTTAATAATACATCTTCATCCGTGTAGGGAAAGCGGGCACAATCAGATGGCCGCACTTCATAAATGCTACAATAATTATCTTCTCCCAAAAATGGACAAGGTGCTGTTCGCATTACATAATCGCCTTCTTTGTCAACTATTAAATAAGTATTGATCAAATCACCTTCCTTCATTTTTAAATGTTTGGCAATTCGCTTAATATCTGGCGTTTTTAAACGGGGAGAATATCCTTTGCAGCAATTGCCACATTTTAAACAATCAATTTTACTAAATGCTTCTTCATTTAATTCTGGCAAAGCTTTTAGCACCGTGTTTTTATCCGCCCTGTGTAAATAATTCTTATATAATTTTTGCCTGTCGCCCGATTTCTTTTCCCAGGCTCTTAAAAGTTCTTCACTCATAATGGATGTTAGGGTGTATTGTGAAAGATTTTATACAACTTTATTCCTGATTTTTGCACAACTGCAAAGTAACGAACATAATGACACTAAATATTGTTGTCTTCATGTAATTTTGCATCGTAAAAAAATCAGTTAAGGGCTTTATTTTCAACATTTAAATTCATAAAGAATAAAATATACTTAAACAAGCATTTAAGGGTAAATGTTACCAAATGCTGAAATAGCACAAGAGGGCGATGCAACAATGATCATTTTTGCAACTTGCCCGGAAAAATAGTAAAAGATAAATTTCAAATATTAAATATCAATATGAATATTTTCGAGCAACAACAGAATGAATTTTCAGGCAGGCACATAGGTACAAACAATCAGGAAAAAGAAGCTATGTTATCAGTAATCGGTGTAAATAGTCTGGAAGAACTGATTAGAAAAACAATACCTGATGCTATCAGGATAAAAACGGATCTTGATTTACCAGCTGCAATGAGTGAGTTTGAGTATTTAAGCGAATTAAAAAAAGTAGCTGCAAAAAACAAGGTTTTTAAAAGTTATATCGGGCAAGGATATTATGATACTATTACTCCTTCTGTAATTTTAAGAAATGTTTTTGAAAACCCAGGTTGGTATACCCAATATACTCCTTACCAGGCAGAGATTTCGCAAGGCAGATTGGAAAGTTTATTAAATTACCAAACAATAGTAAGCGACCTTACTGCTTTACCTATCGCCAACGCAAGCTTATTAGATGAAGGTACAGCAGCCGCAGAAGCAATGGCCATGTTGTTTAACCATAAAAATAAAGATCACGATCATATTACTGCCCCAAAGTTTTTTGTAGATGAAAAAATATTTTCACAAACAAAAGATATATTGATTACAAGATCTGAACCAATTGGCATTGACCTAGTATGGGGCGATTTTAAACAAGCCTCATTCAATGAAGACTTTTTTGGGGCCATTGTGCAATACCCCGATAGCGATGGTGCAGTTAAAGATTACCGTGAATTTATTACTAAAGCACATGCTGCAAATGTAATGGTGGTGATGGCTACAGATCTTTTAGCACTTACTTTATTAACTCCTCCTGGAGAATTGGGTGCTGATGTAGCTATTGGTTCCTCTCAGCGCTTGGGCGTACCGATGGGCTTTGGTGGTCCACATGCTGCCTTTTTTGCAACCAAAGATGAATTTAAAAGAACAATACCTGGAAGAATAATTGGCGTAAGTGTTGATGCGCAAGGCAATCGTTGTTTACGGATGGCACTTCAAACAAGAGAACAACATATTCGCCGGGAAAAAGCTACAAGCAACATTTGTACCGCACAGGCACTGTTGAGTAATATGGCTGCGATGTATGCCATTTATCATGGTGCAGAAGGA
>JANYFT010000138.1 GCA_025359625.1 Ferruginibacter sp. | reverse complement strand
CAACTTTTATTTTTATCCAATTTTACTTCTCAACTTATACACATACAAAAATCTAAATAATTAATTCAAACAGCTTCTTAATTACAGTCTTTCGCTTTCACTTTTATTTTTAAGTAAATTCATTTTGCTACAGGTGGGCGTGGCGCAACCTTGGGGGGAGTTTACACCAACTACGGAAGCAAGCGGTTCGGGCTTTTGTTCTTGATATATTTTGTTTTATAGTTGTCAATTTGAATGAGTCAATGTGAAAATATTAAAATTAGGGTTTTCTTTGTCTGCCTCTTTGCATTGAAGAAAGTTAAATTTCGTTAATAGTTTAGTTGAATTCTGATTCCCGTTGTGAGTAAACGCTACTATTTTTTTAAAATGCAATGTTTGAAAAGCATACTCAATAACTTCTTCTGTCGCTTCTTTCATAATTCCTTGTTCTTGAAATTTTATCATAAGTTCATACCCAATTTCGCAACTATTTTTTTCGTTTGAAAAGTCAAAAAGGCAAATTGTCCCGACAAATGTTTTTGTCTTTGTTAAGGTAATTACCCAATAAAGTGAGTTGTTTTTTTTAATGTTATCATTAACCTTGTTGATAAAGTTTATTGCATCTTCAATTGTCTTGCTTTGTTCTCTGTTAAGATATGTGTTTATTTCTGTGTCAGAACGCAGAGCAAAAATATTTTGCTGGTCATCAGTGGATAATTGTCTAAGAGTAAGCCTTTCAGTTGTCAAAATTGGGAAAGGTGTGAAATTTCTGTTTACCATTCTGATATATTTACTTTGTGAGTGTCTTATAGGCTTCTGACTAACGTTTTAGAGACTTACTGATAATGAAGCATCTGTAAATCCAAGGTCGTCAGGTTTCAATTCAAATTTAGCGATTGATTTTTTGATTTTTGTAACCAATTTTAGTTTTCTTTTTTGATCAAGGAACAGGTATTCCATCGGAGGGTTGTATGGGATTTTTTTAGTAACCATGTTCCATAAAATTACAGCAAGTTTTCTTGCTGTAGCGCTTACGGCGGTTGCCCTTCCTTTTCTGTAAGCTACCCGTTTAAAAAAATCTGACAGATGTGTATCTTTAAGATTACCGATGGCATTGGCTGCATGCCGTAGAGCGATTTTAAGCCTGTTGCTTCCTTTGGGTATTTTATTGCTAAGTATTTTACCTCCCGATATTTTATTGTTTGGTGCAAGCCTTAGCCAGGAAGTAAATTGCTTTGATGAAGGAAACTTTGTAAATCCTTCCGGCCCTACTTCACTCATGATGGTTAAAACAGTGGAATGGCTCAAGCCTTCAATTCTCATCAAATCTACTCCATTAAAATATTGATAAGCTGCTTGATTTAAATCTATGCCTTTGATGGAATTTTTATTTACTCTTTTGTGCAGTTTATCACTTGTATGCAGTTTTTTTTTATCAGGACAAGTATTGATTTGAGTTTTAAGAAAAGAATTGATTTGAACATCGCAGGCGTCTATCTTCTTTTGAAAAAATAAATAGCTGTCATACTCTTGCTTTAAACCAAAAAGAAAATCTGTTCTATTATTTCCTTTGAGTGCTTTGGCAATTTCTTCCTGCGATTTTTTGCAATTGCCATTCCTGTGTTCTGCTAATTTTTCAGGGTCAAGATTTCCTTTGCAAATGTCGGCAATGATGGTCAGTCCTGTAAGGCCACAAATATCTTTTACTACTACATCAAGGCGAAAGTTCAGTAACCTTAAATACTTTTGCATTTTGTGAGAAGCCTCTGCGGCAAGGTCTATCCAGTTTGTTCTTTGCCTGCAGTAAGTTCTTAATTGTTCGGTTGTTTCATCAGGCAAAAAACTACCGGTAAGTAAACCTAAAGCGTGGAGTTTCTGTATCCACCTGCAATCTTTTACATCTGTTTTTTTGCCTTTGGCATGCCTGGTAAATTTGCCATTACATAGTGTAACTTTCATGTTATGCCTTTCTAATTCTACATAAAGGTTTTGCCAGTAATTTCCTGTGCTTTCCATAGCAACCGAAGTAATTCCATACTCTTTAAGATGCATGCAAATAGCAGTAAGGTCATCGGCGTAAACCCCAAATTCCTTTACATCTTCGAGTGCCTGTCCTACGGCAACAAAGTGAGATTTGCTTCCAATATCTATCCCTGCACAATTGGGATTGATAATGTCTAGTTCCATTTTCTTTTGAGTCATAATAATTTTTTTAAAATGAAAAAAATGACCCTAAGGAAATGTAGTATGAATTAGAAAATTATTCTGAACGGGCTGGTAATAAAACCGCACCACTGAAATTATCAACTCCTGGAAACC
>JANYFT010000080.1 GCA_025359625.1 Ferruginibacter sp. | reverse complement strand
TTTCTGTATTTGCTACCATCGGTATTATCACCACCGATAAAAAGGAACACGCAAGTTTCATGAACTTTATCGAGTCTTTTTTTATGGTTGGCATCCTTACGGGTTATTTTATTTTCAGTGCATTTGTAAATGATAAAAATCTGCAGTTAACCGACGTAATGTTATATGAAAGAGTGCAACACCAGAAGCGTTTGTAAAAATCCATTCATCCTATTTATCAACAAATTTTTATAAAAAGTAAATATGAAAAATAGACGAATTCTCCTTGCTCTGCTGCTAACTGTAATAGCCGGTATTACGGTGCAAGCACAAAACGAACAGCAATTAAAAATTATCATTTCTCCCAATCATGATGATTGGACCTATAAAATTGGAGAACCCGCTAAGTTTGATGTGACCATTTTTAAAAACAATGTGCCCTTAAAAAACGTAAAAATTTATTATGAAACCGGGCTGGAAAGAATGACGCCGGTAAAAAAAGATTCCCTTGTTTTGGCTAACGGTAAAACCATTATCAACGGGGGTACCTTAAAACAAGCCGGTTTTTTACGATGTACGGTAACCAGCATTCTTGATGGTGTAACTTATCGTGGATTGGCCACTGCCGGTTTTGATCCATATTCTATTCAGCCGTATGCGCAAATGCCGGCTGATTTTTTACAATTTTGGGATAGCGGCAAAACGGAATTGTCTAAAATACCCATGGATGCAAAGATGGTGTTGTTGCCTGAACGCTGTACAGAAAATACCAACGTCTATCACCTAAACCTGCGTGGCTATGGCCGCAACTCAAGGTTATACGGTATTCTTTGTGTGCCTAAAAAAGAAGGAAAATACCCAGCATTATTACGGGTGCCAGGTGCAGGTATTCGTCCATATAATGGCGATATAGGCACCGCTGATAAGGGCATTATCACATTGGAAATTGGCATTCATGGTATTCCAGTTACACTTGACCCACAGGTATATACCAGTTTAGCCGAAGGTGCTTTAAGCGGTTACCAAAATTTTAATTTGGATGATAAAGATCGTTTTTATTACAAACGGGTTTATTTAAATTGCGTAAGGGCCAATGATTTTTTAACGAGCCTACCTCAATATGATGGCAGCAATTTGGGTGTAATGGGCGGCAGCCAGGGCGGCGCATTATCCATCGTAACAGCTGCATTGGATAGCCGGGTAAAATATCTTTCTGCTATGTATCCTGCATTAAGCGATTTAACAGCTACTTTAAAAGGCCGCACCGGCGGATGGCCCAATTACTTTGATAAATCGAACATCGATTTTAATAACAAGCCCGAGAAGATTGCGGCACTTGGTTATTATGATGTGGTAAATTTTGCAAAACAACTAAAAGTACCAGGCATTTACAGTTGGGGTTTTAATGATGAAGTTTGCCCGCCATCATCCACATTTGCTTCTTACAATGTCATCAATGCACCTAAACAATTAATAATTGTACAGGAAACTGGCCACTGGGGCTATCCCGAACAAAATGAAAAAATGGGTAACTGGATAGTGGATCAGTTGAAGAAAAAGTAATAAAAAGATTTTTGTTTTCCAGCGTAGGTTATCCTGTTACTGGTGGTGCGTTCTGCTAATTTATCAATCGTAAAATGTTACAACAGCCCTTGTTTAAAAGCCCGCCCGCAAATAAACGTTTCTGTAACAGAACAATATTTTCGTCTCAATACAATTTAAGGATGCATATTATTTTTTTGGTAGATTTATAACATGAAACGATTGACACTACTATACCTGGCTATGATGCCCATATTGTTAATAGCGCAACAATCACCCACGCTTACGACTGATAAAATTTATGGCGATCTTTTTACACAGGTTCAATTGCAGCGAATTTTTCCGGATGGCAAAACTTTTGTGGATTGTACGCCGAAAAGAAAAGTGGCGGATATTATGTACGATTATGGCCTGGCGAAAGGTGCCAACTTTGACCTGAAGAAATTTGTTACAGATAATTTTGATATGCCCGTTATTCCCACCATTAATTATACATCTGATACAAAGCAAGACCTTGCAACGCATATTAAAAGTTTGTGGCAAGTTTTAAAACGCAATCCCGATGTTGCTGCCGAAGGCAGTTCATTATTGCCCTTACCATATCCATACATAGTGCCTGGTGGCCGGTTCAGGGAAATTTATTACTGGGACAGTTACTTCACTATGCTGGGCTTAAAAGAAAGTAATGAATGGGGAATGATTGAAAACATGATCAAGAATTTTGCTTTTCTCATCAATACTTATAAACACATTCCCAATGGCAACCGAAGTTATTATTTAAGCCGCAGCCAGCCGCCTTTTTTTGCTATGATGGTAAACCTGCTGGCTGATAAAAAAGGGCCTTCCGTATTTGCTACCTATCAAAAAACATTACAAAAAGAATACGATTACTGGATGGATAAAACGGCAGCTACCAAGCATGCCGTTACAATGCCTGATGGAAGCATTCTGAATCGTTTTTACGATGCAGATATAAAACCAAGGCAGGAAAGTTTTAAGGAAGATTTTGAAATAGCTACAGCAGAATCCAAAGGTGACCCTGCAACTTTTGAAGAAAAAAGCAAAGAGCTAAGAAGCGGTGCAGAAAGTGGCTGGGATTTTAGCAGCCGCTGGTTTGCAGATGGTAAATCCATTAATACCATACAAACTACCAATGTAATACCGGTTGATTTGAACGGCCTGATGTATAACCTGGAACTTACACTGGCAAAGGCTTACAGACAAACAGGCAATGTTTCAGCAGCTACAGAATATACCAATGCCGCAGCAAAAAGAAAAGCAGCCATCAACAAATATTGCTTTAACGAAAAAGAAAACTGGTATTACGATTACATCATCTCCACCAAAACACAAAGCACAGAACAAACCATTGCGGGCGTTAGTCCATTGTTTTTTAACATCGCTCCCAAAAAACAATCCGCCGCAATTGCCGCCGTATTAAAAGCTAAATTTTTAAAATCTGGCGGCGTGGTTACCACATTAAACTACCGGCCAGCAATGGGATGCCCCCAATGGATGGGCACCACTACAATGGATAGCTGTAAAAGGCTTGGATAATTATGGATTGAAAAACGAGGCCAAAGACATTGCAGAAAGATGGGTTAAGCTAAATGAAAAAGTGTATACCAACACAGGGAAAATGATGGAAAAATACAATGTAGTGGATAGCAAGCTGGACGCAGGTGGCGGCGAATATAAATCGCAGGATGGCTTTGGCTGGACCAATGGTGTGTATCTGGCTATGAAAGCAAAATTAAGGAATGGCAAAGGGCACAACCCATGACCCGAGACACATTAAAAAAAGGCATTTTACAGTAAAGCAGCTATACCAGTTGTGCTACTGCCTTATTAAAAATTCTTTTACTTATTTAAGTTAATTGCTTGTACCGATGTCTGATGTTATAACGCTGAAGAAAATTTCACAACTGCTCAGTATAAGTATCTCTACTGCCTCTCGTGCATTAAAAAATCATCCAGATATTGCAGATGCTACCAAACTAAAAGTGAAGGAGCTGGCCGAAATGCTGGAATATGAACCCAATCCTTTTGCAATACAATTAAGTACTAGCCACAGCAATATTTTTGGATTGATTGTGCCGGAAGTAAGTAATCTTTTTTACACCTCGTTTATTGATGCTGTTGAGACTGAAAGCCGAAAAGTTGGCTATACCCTAATTATTCTTAAAACCGATGATGATCCTGTAATTGAGGCCAACCACATTAAATATTGTAAAAAGCAGCGGGTAGCGGGATTGTTTGCCTGTATTACTCCAGGCACTTCAAATTTTGATTTGTTTCAAAG
>JANYFT010000002.1 GCA_025359625.1 Ferruginibacter sp. | reverse complement strand
TAGCGATCATGAGGCCAAATAAAAAGCCCCGGCTCTCAACACCTGCAACGGCGTCAATACGCATTCCTTTAGCACGATCTACAAAAGTATCCACAATGCTTTGGCAAAGCTGATGATCTTGCAGTATGGTGGTTACATCTTTAAAGATGATGCCCGGTTTCGGAAAATCGTGAACATCGCGTATGGCGGCTTTAATTTGTTGCTCTATCATTTGAAAGTGATGTAGGGTTTAATTTTAGCAGTTGCAAGGGAAGTTATCGAAAGCAGGTTATCCGCAGATATAATTTGCGCCTGGGCTGCCGTTACAACTATAATTGAAATTACAAAAAGGGGAAATTTCTTAACAAGTTTAGTCTCAGTCATCATCAAAAAGCATTTTATACAGTCAGTGTTTGATGATTTTTCGTAAGAAAAGCCGGGCTGGCAGGGATTAAAAGACAAATATAACCAACACAATGCTAAAATGAAAAAAGTTTATTTTAATTGATTATTACCTGCCCGTTACCCATAATTTTATCCGAAGGCAATAGTGAAAAAATTTTTATTAAAAAGTCACATTGATAAAATTAATTCGTCTGTTTTTATGGGTAAGAATTTCCGCGATTCAGTCTAAAAGAATAAATTATTTAACTGAATGCGCCCTGGCTGACGACAAAACTGCTACAATAAGTATGGCATGAAATTGCTGCTTGCTAATAAATACAGCTTTAAAAATATTATTATGGAAAACATGTTAAAAGACAACCTCACAGGTACAAACCAAGAAGGTCTGTACCCAAATTTGCCATTGAAATGCCTAACTGCCACTTCAATTACAGGTGATAAAGTTCACAATAAGCAGGGCGAGCAACTTGGTTCGATAAAAGAAATAATGTTAACCCTCACTACTGGCGAAATTGAATATTATATTATTGAGTTCGGCGGCTTTCTTGGTATTGGCGAAAAGCTTTTTGCCATTCCATTTAGGCTATTAACGGTAGACCCTGTGAATCAATTATTTATTTTTGATCAAACCCGTGAATCACTGGAAAAAGCACCAGGGTTTGATAAATTACATTGGCCTGAAACCAATATTCATTATTACAACGCAGATCAGCATTGGAGTTTTATGTAGTGCAAATTTTATACTTTAAAAATCTTTCTGCTAAATTTTACCAGGAAAAAAGTAATAAGGAAGGCCGCTGCAACGTCCATTGAATAATGGACGTGTTGCACTAATACCAGGATGGCAACTGTTAATGCACAAAGCAACACAAAACGCTTGTCGTTTTTTTTAGGAAGGCATAAATACACCAAAAAAAGGTTACTGGTATGCCCTGAAAAGAAGAGATCTTTTGTTATAAATATTCCTCTACCGCCATATGTAAGGCTGGTTAGCGGATCCTTCAATACAATCAACCCCTCAGGGGGATTAAGTGCAAAGAAATAAATAGTACTCATCCTCGCCAGCAGCAACACTACAGAACAAACAATTAATGTTAAAAAAACAGCCGGATCTTGTATGCTGCGCACAATAACCAGTAGAAAAACCGACCAAATGATAATAAAAATCAGTATGGAAAAATCGTGGGCGGGCAGATACTGAAGCAACCAATCGTTTAAAACTACCCCTTCCCGTTTTTGAATAAAAGCAAAAAAAGATGGCAGAAATATAAGCAACCCCAAAAATAACAGGAAAGCAGTAATCAGTTTCGTACGAAATACCCGACCTTGCCAGGCTTCAGGCCATCCGTAGCTTTTACCGTAAGCGTAACTTGTAACATTATTCACGCTGCAAAAATAATTACCTATCGCTAAAATATCTTAAAAAGATTCAAAAGATTAATACCCTGGTCGTAGATACCCCTTAATTATTGCATTAAAGCAGCGTGATGAAGCATTATTGTATATCGTTAAAACAAGTATTTATTTAAAACAAGCTATTAAAAAAAACGATTGTTTATTTTTTTCTTTAAGTTTGCAGCCTGTTAATAATTTGCCCGATAGTATAATGGTAGTACTGCAGATTCTGATTCTGCCTGTCTTGGTTCGAATCCAGGTCGGGTAACTGCATTGGACAAATCGAAAATCACTTCGGTTTGTCCATTTTTATTTTCGCTGAAACCCTCACCCATACTGTATATTAGCCGAACGGCCTCGTTCAGCCGGGCGGTTCGATAATGGAATCCGTCAAAAGTTAGTTTTTCGGGATATATCGAACCAATTATTTCTCTCTTGGCTTCATTATTTGCATTTTCATACAATTTATCAAGGGATGTGAGATTAGCTATAGCTTTATTTAGTAAGGGTTCTATGTTATTACTCTCTTTTGAAAGCTCCATTAATTTGGATTCCAAACCTGTTATTTTCTTTTCGTAGTCAGATTTTATTAACCTGTATTCAGAAGATTCTGTTTCGTTTTCTAAAAGAAATCTATGGGCATTTGCAAGTGCTTACAATGCCGTTACAGGGTATTTTCAAAATGTAAGGACTTTCAAAAATGAAGAAGTAAAACTGAAATATTTATTGTTTGGTGGTACTGTACAATTGAAGACACAAAAGGCACTTCAACTTTGTGAAAGTTTTGCAAAGGCTGAGGTAATGAAATTTCACAATTAAGATTTAAGGGGGCAAGCAAAAAAGTTTGCCCCCTTTTATTAAGACTTTTAAGCCTGGAAACGAGTCGCACTGGAGGTTGCAGTGGTTGGTAGAATGGAAAGATGCAGCGTTAATAAATAAATTCATAGTTTGATCAAAACCGTTAATAATATAGCATTGCCTTAAAAAGTTAAGACATCAAATATTAATACGAAGAAATCTTACACTTTTTTTTTCGAATGGATTGTAAAAAAAAATTGGGAAATTAATCTCATTATATAAAAGTGATTAAATTTTTGAAGGTTAAATAATAAGACAAATATTTGTGCGTTTTATTAATGATTTTAAAAACAATCCAATATCCCCCCGATGAAAACTTTCCGCAATGATTATAATAATGATGAAGGTCTTTTGTTACCCTGGAGCAGAAAACAAATTAATTCCTGGTATGCAAAAATTCCCTGGCCTGTTGGATGCAATTATATCCCACAATATGCAATTAACCAAATAGAAATGTGGCAGGGTGAAAGCTTTGACATCAGTATTATAAACAAAGAATTAAGCTGGGCTGCCGGGCTTGGGTTTAATACTATAAGGGTCTTCCTTCATCATTTGGTTTGGGAACAGGATCCCGAAGGTTTTTTAAACCGAATTGATCAATTTTTATCATGTGCAGCTGCACATAATATCAGGACAATGTTCGTTTTTTTTGATGGAGTTTGGGACCCCTTTCCAAAAGTGGGTATCCAACCTGAACCGAAACGTCATGTACACAATTCAGGCTGGGTTCAATGTCCCGGTTATGAAGTTTTAAACGACGTTGACAAGTACGATGGGCTGATGGGATATGTACAAGGAATTGTTTCCCGGTTTAAGCAGGATGAGCGGGTTTTTGTTTGGGATATTTTTAATGAGCCTGATAACATGAACCTCGGTAGTTATAAAGATGACCACTATTCAGTTCACAAAGCGGAACTGTCCATGCACCTGTTAAAAAAAGCGGTTAGATGGATTAGAAGCATAGAACCCATTCAGCCAATTACCATGGCACCCTGGCAATTTGACTGGAGTTGCCCTTCTTTGATGAATACGCTGACAAATTATATGTTTACCAATTCAGATATTCTCTCTTTTCATTGCTATGAAAACAGAGAAGGTATTTCAAAAAGAATCAATGACCTTAAGCGGTATGGACGCCCAATGCTATGTACGGAATACATGGCCCGCCCTTTTAATAGCACATTCCGCGAAATATTACCTGTATTAAAGGATCATGGTGTGGGTGGATATAATTGGGGTTTCGTTGCAGGAAAGTCTCAAACACACTGCCCATGGGATTCATGGGAAAAACCTTATGAGAAAGAACCAGAAGTTTGGTTTCATGATGTATACAGGGAAAATGGCGAACCTTATGACATAAAAGAAATAGAATACCTAATGCAATTCAATAATAAAATTTCTGCTTAAATTTTCCTTTCAGCTCTATTTATATTTGTTAAACTCATCGGCTTCTTGTCTGGTGGAAAAAACAATGTTATTAATTTTACAGTATCAATTTTTTTGTTGCTGCAATATTGCCGGGATATACTTTATAGAATCGCTCTCTGTTACTAAATAATATTTCCTCGTTTTGTTTGTATGAATTTGGCTAACTTAATAACCGGTTACAAAATTAAACTTCGATAAATTATTTGATACTTCGCAATTGTTCAACAAGGCTATAGTAAACAGCATTAAAAGCCTTCTGTTAAAATTTTTCATTGATTACTGTTTAACTCGTCTTTATTATTTTATTCAATATCTTTTTTAAGTTCATCATATGTGTTGCTTCCTTTGTGGCAGACCGGAAATTAGTTTTTACAGCGGCTTTAAAAGCGAATGCCTGTAATATTATTTTAAGCCACAACCACCCATCTGGCAACCTTAAACCAAGCAGAGCAGCTGAAGAATTGACAAAGAAAATTGCAACTGGTGGAATGTATCTATACATAAAAGTGATAGACCATATCATCGTTACCAGTAAAGGATATTATAGTTTTACAAAGGAGGGATGATGTAGTACCACAGAATAAATTTAAAAATTCATTTCTTAATGAATGATGATTAAAATTATTCTCTCTTTTTATAGAATAGGATAATGCAAACCTTTTGATTTGTTTTTATAGTTTACAAAAAATTTAAAGTAAATTGTTGCCTCCTTACAGCAATATGAATCAAACCCTGAACAACTATTGCTGATAAGAGCTGCAGGGGCATCTTCCCGTCAACAATAATTAATATAAAGCAAGTTTAAGCATTGCCAAGTGTTGCATATTACACCGGTTCCTGGTGATTCAAAGCCTTAATAAAATCTTTTGATATAAAACAAACAGGCATTTGATTTTCAGTGTACTAAGTTGAAATGTAAATGGAAAGTATAATCCCAACTATATTTGTAAAAGCCGTGATATTTATTTTTAGTCTATATCAATAAAACACCATAATAAATGAAAGTACTGATTTATTTCTCCTTGCTGCTCACCTTTGCAGGTGGCAGCATCACCAATGCACAAACAAAAACACAGAAAGGATGGTTGTATTTATTTAACAGTAAAGACCTGAACGGTTGGAGAAATAGCCAACGTGATACTTTACCTGATAAAAGTTGGTATGCCCAAAATAGTGAACTTATCTTTGATCCTGCCAAAGGTCATGGCAGTGATATTATTACTAATCGTTCTTTTAAAAACTTTGATCTGTCTGTTCAATTTAAAATTTCAGAAGGGGGCAATAGCGGCATTAAATATTTTTTATTGCCCAACACTTCTTTAGGCTGCGAATACCAGATAATTGATGACAGCATGCACCCCGATGCAAAGTTAGGTGTTAACGGAAATCGCACAACGGGATCTCTTTATGATATCATGCCTGCAGATTCGGGCAAACCTTATAAGCCTGCCGGTGAGTGGAATACAGCCCGGATAGTGGTAAGAGCCAACCACGCAGAGCATTGGTTAAATGGTGTAAAAATATTAGAATATGAAAGGGGAAGCGAAGCGTTTAAACAAGCTATTTCAAAAAGCAAATTCAATACTACAAAGGGATTTACAGAAGTTGCTTCTTCACCTGTTTTATTACAGGCACATGGTGACAAAGTTTCGTACAGAAATATAAAAATAAAAGAATTTTAAATTATATTAATTATGAAAAAA
>JANYFT010000423.1 GCA_025359625.1 Ferruginibacter sp. | reverse complement strand
TTATAATTCCTTTTTATCTTACATAGAAAAATATGGAAGTTACAGGACCGTGTGGGAATTTGAGCTACAGTAAAATCTGTATAACCTGAAAACATAATTAGCAGGAGCCAGTTAACCTGGCATCGCTACCCCTAACATTTTTACTGAAATAAAACGGCAATAAAAACAATTTAATTAAATCCCTGTACCTTCATAAAGCAGTAGGGGTTAAGTGAAAACTCCTTTTTATTTTTTGGCGCTAATTTGCCAAATACAAGATTAATAAAAGAATCAGCTTCACCAATTTCGCAAATTGTTAGTGATTTGTCATAGATGGCATCAAAACATTCCGGAAGAATTTCAGGGGTTATCCCATTCCAGCAGTCATCGATAAGTTGCTCTTTTTTTGAAAATTTTTTGTTGTCGTTTATTCCATCTATGCAATAATAAATGCAAATAAAATGGTAACGCCAATTGTTGTTCCTTTTGCTAAATTTCCCATTGATGTTTTGTAAATCATGTCCATAGTTTATAGGTTATTCAACCAAGATAGTTAGTCTTAAACAATGTTTCTTGCCTCGTGTATCTGTTCATCGCTGCCCATTACAATAATACTCATGCCGGGATGAATTTGAAAAGATGCCGGAGGATTCATCGTATAATTATTTGCCCCATCTTTTATCCCTAAAATAGTGCAGTTGGTTTTTTTCCACAAATCAAGTTCATCGAGGGAAATATTTTTTTGTGCTTTCAACTCTGCCACCCTGAACTGGGTATTATTTTTTGTACTCATCAGTGACAACAGTTCAACCACATCCGGCAGCATTATCAAAGTGGCCATGTGTGCACCCCCGATTTTATCGGGCATAATAACATTGTTGGCACCTGCAATTTTTAATTTATTAACCGATGAATCTTGTGAAGCACGGCTGATGATGGTCATGGCCGGATTAAGTTGTCTTGCTGATAATACCACAAATAAGTTATCCGCATCAACTGGCAATGTTGAAATAAGCGCCCTGGCATTTTTTATGCCAGCCTCTAATAATACCTGGTCATTTGTAGCATCTCCTTTTATATAATAGGTTACCTCAAAACCCAGATCAGCTCCGGGTTCCTTCTTTTCTTCCAGCACAACAAAAGGAATCCTATTATTAAATAATATCTGTGCACTTTCTTTACCATTACGGCCAAACCCACAGATAATTACATGATTATTTAAATGCTCAATCTTATTTTCCATGTTGATTTTTTTATACTTTTTTATAAACTCCAGGTCGAAAAAATAGCGGGATAGCCAGGTGATAAAATAGGTGAACAAACCAAGATTGATTAAAATAAGAAAAATCGTAAAAATCCTGCCGCTGTCAGTTAATGGCCTTACTTCGTTAAAGCCTACGGACGCAACGGTAATAACAGTCATGTATACGGCTTCCAGAAAATTATACTTTTCAATAAGCATGTAGCCAAAGGTGCCCATCAGCATTAAACCACATAATAATAACAATGCAAAAAAAAGGCCTTTAAAAAGGTTTAATCGTTTTAATAGATACATATTGCCAATTGTTTATGGAAAGTATGACTTTAGTGTGAGACGAAAAAGAGAAATTGCGGGTTTAGGAAATAATTACCCTGCATCAGTCAGGTAAGTATTGTATAAGTAGTTTTCTTTGTAAAAAATATTGGGCCAGAAATATTTATTCGTGTTTTACATGATAAAGAAATATGATCACTTAATTAATTACTATCAATAAAAAAACCGTCCTTTTGAGACGGTTTTGTTTAATTGGAATCCTGCGAAAATTATCTGTTCATCTGTAATAATCTTCCTGTCATTTTCTTATCACCTATCCGTAAAATATATACAAGGTTACTGGCGTTTTTTACTGGCAAACTCAATTCAAAATTATGGATACCTGTAGTAATTAAACCTGCGTAAACAGTTTTAATTTTCTGTCCCATTGTATTGTATACTTGTAAATTACCAGTACCTGAAACCGTAGAATTTACCACAAATTTCACCTTATCAGTGAATGGATTTGGATAAGCTTTTATAGTGGTTTGCTTTTCTGTAATATCCGCGGTGTTAACAGGAGCGGTATTTTTTGCTAACCTGGCAGCCGGAGCCGAACAATCAGATACAATATCCGCACAATTAACAGGAGTAGCACTACAACCGTCAGAGTTTTTAACCTTAATAGTTGTTACTGACCCAACGCCAAGATTACTAAAAACATTGTTTGTATTGGCAGCAGTTGGGTCTGTGCCGTTAATGGTATACAGAAATCCGGTTCCTCCAGTCGCATTTATTGTCAGGCTACCTGTTGTACAAAGTGTGGGCTGAACTACGCAAACTGTAAATGTGGGATTCGCAGGCCGGGCATCCAAAGTTATTGTAGTAGTAGGTGAAGTACATCCGGCTCCATTCTTTGCAATGATGGTGTGTGAGCTACCGGCGGCTAATGAACCATACGTAAGTGTTGCACTAAATGCTCCAGCATCAAATTTATAGGTTTCTCCTGATACACCTGTGATGATAATTGAGCCCGTTGCTACGGTGCAGGTTGGCTGCGTTGGTGTTGCTGATGGAGCCAATGGGGATGCTGGCTGAACATTCAAACTTATATTGGTAGTTGGTGATGTGCAGGTAGCTGCATTCTTTGCAACGATAGTGTGTGAGCTACCGGCTGCCAATGAGCCATACGTGAGCGTTGAGCTAAATGCTGCACCATCAAAACTATAGGTCTCGCCTGATACACCCGTGATGGTGATAGAGCCTGTTGCTACCGTGCAGGTTGGCTGTGTTGGTGTTGCTGATGGAGCCAATGGACCCGGCTTTACAGACAATATTAAGTCGTCAGAAACGGTACATCCAAAAGTAGTTGTTACTGTAAAACGTAAGGTAGCAGGAGAACCTGTAACAGTTACACCGCTTGTTAGTGCTGATGGAGAGGCAATGCTTGCCGAACCAGAAACAACGCTCCATGTAGTACTGCTAACCGCATCGCCAGGACTTGGAGTTGCTGCTCCCGTAACGGAGAAACCACTTCCACATTGTAATTGATCCTGGCCGGCATTTGCTACCCCAATTTGCAGAGATACCTGTTTTGCACTTATAAAATCAACAATAGTGGCCGTAGGAGATTGAGAGGTTTTTGTTTTGATAAATAATGTTTTTACTCCCAGGCTTGTACAAGGATTAATCGCACCAAGCAATGCTGTCAGGTCTATGGCAGCTTCTACAAATAAGTTAGAAGAATACTGATTGAGACCAAAAGCTCCAAATGAAACAGGAACAGTTCCGGCATTGGTAGAGGCGTATACTGCCCCTGCAGGAGTTAAGGCAGTTTTATCTATATAATCGTAAGGGCCCGTAGGATTGTCCCATATATTTACAAAAAATTCTGCAGCACCGCCGCCATTTGTAAGTGCCAGTGTTAATAATACATCACCTGCGGTACGGCCATTATTTGGCCCTGCCGATGAAAATGTTCCGTCAGCATTATCCGTCATGGTATTTTTCAGCAATTCAAAATCTATATAAGCATTTCCGCTATTGCTGCGCCGGTCTGCTGCTACAATAAGCCAGGTATGCAAAACACCACCCACATTGGAAGTGGCAAAATGAAATAATGCATTGTTGATATCACATTTTCCAAGCGCACTGTTGGTTGTCCAGGTCCAGATATTTGGGTTGTCATTAAACTTTTTACCTCCGGAAAAATTATTTTCCGATGTATTGTAAAGATCGGTTAAATGAAAAGTTGTTGTAGCGTTAACCGGCACACCTGCGGCAGTTAAAACATTGCCGCCGGCACCAGCATTACCTGGTAACCAGTCGCCTTTACCGGCTACTGGTGTATTTGCCTGCAGGTCGCCTTCAATTTGAAAGCCCCCGGTCGGAACGGTTAAGGGAGCAGTTCCCGATGCCACCTGCGCAGTTGTTTTTAAATAACTAACCGATAATAACAGGAAAGCGGTCATAAAAATACTTTGCTTTTTCAAAGCATCAAAAAGTGTAAAAGAAAGCTTTTTTTGCTGAAAAAATTGTTTGAGTGTACTGTTTAAAACTCTCATAAATTTCAATTTTTAAAAATGATTAATAAGGTTCAATTAGAGTAATTCTTCTTGTATTGGTTATGGAGTAAATAGGAGTTGGAATAATATTCTATAATAATGGAGGTGGTGATTTATCAAATAAAGAATTTATTAAAAAATTATTTTTAATCGCTAAGTAACCAGTGTTGCAAGTATGTGGCACATTCATGTTTATAAACAGATTGAATTGAAGTAAATTCATACAGACTTACATAAATATTGATTCGTTAATACCGGTCAAACCAAGACCGGCAGCGAACTGCTTTTAGAATTTCTCTATTAGCTATCAAAAAGAATTAAGAGGAGTTTGGTTTTAACAGGATGGAAATCAACAATCGAAGTCTATAAAAAATCAACCGTTATTTAACTATAATAATAAGAACAAAAATTTTATAAAGGGATTATTTAAGCAGTAAGTATTTTCAGGCTTGGCCGAAAATGATTGCTATTAGGTTTTTCAAAAATTGTTGTAGTTTATTGGCTTTTTTAGAAGGATAAGATTCTTATAATTTCATCAGTTGCAATGGACAAAAAAGTAATAATAAGAAATAACTAAAGTTTAATTTGTAAACGTATGAGTATTTATTTCTAAAAGCAAGTATTTTAAAATCTATTTTCTATTTATTTTCTGTCAAGGTCAATTCTGACGCATAATTTTTGGGGGTGAAGTAACAATGCTAAAAGTAGATTTTTTAAAAATAGTTTAAAGCGTTAAAAGAAAAATACAATAATTTGATTTGCTTCGATTAATATTTGCTTCTTCATCTTTTACCCCTATCTCAAAAGCCTGTAAATGCAAACAATTTCTATTCATCAACACAAAAAATAAGTTTCAATGCCTTGTTGTAATTTACAATTTCGAAAGATTATTTTTCATGTAACTACTGCTTTCTCTTACAGCAATGCTGGCTGTATTTTTTGCACTATTACAAAAGAAAAAACATCTTTAACAACTACGGATTCTGTTTTGTTTGCTAAAGTAAAATACAGGCAGGTACGCCTTTCAGGGGTGGCCGCAATGGCACGCTGGCCGACAGCTATAAAAACAAAAATACTTTTTTCTTTAGTTCTGTTTGTAGTGGAGTATGGAAAACTACTGACGGTGGCAGCAACTGGAAAAATATAACCGACAAAAGTTTTGGTGATACCATTGGTGCTGTAACAGTAGCCCCGGAGGATGAAAGCATTTTGTATGTGGGCGAAGGAGAAAATATTTTAAGGGGCATTTTACTTTATTGAAAATTATTAAAACCTGTTTAATTTAAAGGCACTAAGATCAATGTCGCTTGGTTTATGCTGAATGATTTCTGTCACCAGTTTACCGGTACCCGTTGCTTCGGATATACCCAGCATCGCATGTCCTCCCGCAATGATCACGTTGTTATATTGTTCAGCCCGGTCAATATACGGTAATCCATCTGGCGTCACTGGTCTTAGTCCGTTCCATATTTTATTAGCTGGCGGAAAATCAATTTGTAAACCAGGGTAAAATCTTTTGGCAGAGTCATACACACCCTGCATCCGTTTTAACAACACTTTGTTATTGATACCACTTATTTCCATAGTACCACCAATTCTTAACTGGTGTCCCCAAGGAGTAATGGCGCATCTTCCATCTACCAATATGGCCGGATACTTTACATTTTTTTCAACATGCTGGTAAGTATGGCTGTAGCCTTTGCCGGGTTGCAATAATAATTTAATACCCATCATTTTTGCTACCACCGGCAGCCAGCTTCCTGTAGCCAGCACGACCTCGCTGCAATGAAAAGTACCTTTATCCGTAATTACTGAAGTAATGGCCTTGTTTGCTTTTTCAAAACCTGTAACAGTTGTATTGAGCTGAAACACCACGCCTGATTTTTCAAGATACGTTTTTAAAGCACTCATTAACTTGCCGGGATTTAAATGACAATCATCTTTAAAAAGCACAGCACCTGCTACATCCAGTTCTACATCGGGCTCTAATTGTTGCGCTTCTTGCCGGCTTAAGCGCTCTACTTTTAAGCCATATTTTTCTGCTTCATCGGCCAAATGAAATTCATGGTCAAGCGTCTTTTGTTGCTTACACATCATCAGGCAACCCTTATCTTCCATTTCAAATGTATCGCCAATATTATTTTTTAAATCGAACATTAAAGCACGGCTCATTTGCAAAATATCGATTAAATGAGGGCCATTTTTTTGAACCATTTCGGCAGTGCTGCTTTTCCAAAAACGATACCCCCATTTCATTAAATCGAGGTTCAGCCTGGGTTTAATGTAAAAAGGCGATGTAGAACTCATCATCCATTTCAATCCCTGCGAGATGATACCCGGGCTTGCCAATGGCACAAAATGACTGGGTGAAATATAGCCCATGTTTCCAAAAGAACAGCCGTCAGACAGATCGCCCCGTTCTATAACATTTACCTTATATCCTTCTTTGTGTAAATAATATGCACTGCATAATCCTATAATACCGCCGCCAATGATGGTGATGTCCTTCATAAATATTTGTTGTTGAATAAAAAAATAACTGCCCGCCTTTCAATATCCAGACACCAAAAATTCGTCCGGTTGTTTTATCATATTTCGCAACAATCCTTATTTTCACAGATGTTTTATTGTTTATTAAATCAGCAGGTACCGGGTATATTTTATCATAAAATTTAGAGGTTATTCCCAATTTAATTCCTGGGTTTACCAGTAAAACATCGCCGACAAAAATATCGAATTTTCTGTCCTAATCATTTCCTATTAAAGTGAGCAACAGGTTATTGGCAATACCCGGTGATACTTTCCCATCAAACGAAAAAAAATTTCCACCTCTTGCTTATCTGCCCATACGGCCAATCGCTTCATCTGTACATCTTCTTTCTGTTGCAAATAAATGATGATCTATTACTTTTTTGTGATCACCCTTTTCATTTTATTATAAGTGATAATTGATATTTTCTGAATCTCAAAATTTGCTACAATTTTTTCTATTTCCTTTCGCTGAAATGCAGAGATATAATGGGCATCTACAATACCTGAAAGCCAAATGCATACGGATCATCTTCATCATCTATGCAAATAGTATTGTGCCCGAATATCCGTGCCCATCCTTCAATACCCGGCCGGATGGCAGGCTTACCGGCAACCAGTAATTCTTCTTCAATAGTGCCGGTGAATTTGCTACCGATAATGCTTTCGTGGATAAAGGCATCACTCTTTTTTAATTTACCTTTTGCATACCATTGCGCCATACGGGCTGAAGTGCCGGTGCCGCAAGGGCTGCGGTCAATGGCTTTTTCACCATAAAAAACAGCATTCCTTGCTGTAGATGTTTTATCCAGTACGGCACCAGTCCAAAGGATATGACTGCATCCGTTAATGGTTTCGTTTTCAGGATGTATAAAAGAATATTTTTCGTTGATGCGCTTTCTTAATTCCCTTGACCAGCTTATTAATTTATCCGCTGTATAATTTTCAAATCCTTTAAAATTTTTTTGGCTATCAACAATGGCATAAAAATTACCACCGTAAGAAACATCTATTACCAACTCTCCCAAATCAGGGCAATCAACTGTTAGTTCTGTTGCCGCCAGGTAAGACGGTACATTGGTAAGCTTTACAGATTTCACCTTTCCTTTTTCTTCCTTGTAAGTAATTTGCACCAGGCCCGCAGGTGCTTCCATTTTTACAATACCCGGTATTTTTGGTTGAAACAATCCTTCTTCTATGGCAATTGTGATGGTGCCAATGGTGCCGTGACCACACATGGGCAAACAGCCGCTTGTTTCTATAAACAAAACGGCCACATCATTCTGCGGATCGTGCGGCGGGTATAAAATACTGCCGCTCATCATGTCATGACCGCGGGGTTCAAACATCAACCCTTTTCTTATCCAGTCAAATTCTTTTAAAAAGTGTTGCCGCTTTTTACTCATGGTATTTCCAATCAATTCAGGCCTGCCTTCTTTTACGAGACGAACAGGATTGCCACAGGTGTGGGCATCGATGCAAATAAATGTTTGTTTCATATTTGTACAACTTTGCCAAAGTTTATTTAGTAAGCAAAGTTTGTTTCGTAATCTTTTTATTCAAGCCGTCTATTTTTTAAACAATTGGTTGTTTATGGTATTTTATAAATGCATCTAATCTTCCAAATGCATCGAGTACATAATCTCTTTCCAGTTTAGTTGGGCTTTTACTTAAAAATATTTTATAGGAACTATGCGGCCAGTCTGCTATCTGTTTGGTAAACCCTTGATGTACCGGGTTGCTGTGCGTATAATGTACCACTTTACAAAAGTCACCAGCGTCACCAATTTTCTCCATTTTCATACTGGGGATAAATATACTTCCCATACGGTTATACACTTTGTTATAAGCCTGTGTGTAACTGCTGAATAAATTTGAGAAAGCTTTACTTGTTTTAAGTTCAAGCTGTTTTGCGATAGTTCCGGCAATTGGGTGGGCTTTTGCCAAAGTGTACGAAGCTCGTCTTCACACCTGACTTGCAGCGCCAGGTGAAAGTGATTGGGCATCATACAGTAACTGAATAGTTTACAAACAGGAAGTATATGATACGCCAGCCTTCCGAGAAAAAAAGTATAATTCTTTTGCTCGGCAAAAATATTTTCTCTTCCATTAGCGTGATTAAACAGATGATATTTTTCTCCGGGAACCATGATTCAAATTAATCAAAGTTTGTCAAAGTTTTAAAATTTGACAAAGTTGTTAAGTTTTGTAAATTTATGTTATGGAACAGTACGGAAAAATTCTGCTTTTTGCCATGCCGGTTTTCTTGCTGCTGGTATTGCTGGAAAAATGGTACGGCTGGTATAAAGGAAAAGATACGGTGCCCAATATGGATATGATAGCCAGTTTAAGTTCGGGGGTAACCAATGTTACCAAAGATGTATTGGGTTTAAGTGTTGCCGTTTTAGGCTACGAATGGCTGGTAAATAAAATTGCCATTTACCATTTTCAATCAACAGGGATCATCATATTGATCGCTTTTATCGTGCTGGATTTTGCCGGTTACTGGGTGCACCGCATTGATCATAAAATAAATTTTTTCTGGAATAGCCATATCATTCATCACAGCAGCGAAGAGTTTAATTTAGCCTGTGCATTGCGCCAGAGCGTTTCTACTTTTGTTAGATTATTTGCTTTTTTGCTGATACCGGCAGCCTTGCTGGGTGTACCGTCTAATGTGATTGCTACGGTGGCGCCCATTCATTTATTTGCGCAGTTTTGGTATCATACACAGCATATTAACCGGATGGGATTCCTGGAAAATATTTTGGTTACCCCATCACATCACAGGGTACACCATGCCATCAACAAAGAATATATTGATAAAAATTATTCGCAGATATTTATTTTTTGGGATAAATTGTTTGGTACTTTCCAGGAAGAATTGCCGGAGGTAAAACCAGTCTATGGCATTACAAGGCCCGTGAGAACCTGGAACCCAATCAAGATAAATTTTCAACACATGTGGCTGATGATACAAGACGCATGGCATGCAAAAAATATAAAAGATAAGCTACGTATTTGGTTTATGCCAACGGGATGGAGACCGGCGGATGTAGCAGCAATATATTCGGTATATAAAATTGAAAATGTTTACAGCTTTGAAAAGTATAACACAAAAAGCGCTGCCCTCTTGAATGTTTGGATATGGATTCAAATGATCATGTTGCTACTATTGGTAAGTTATCTATTTGGCAACATAGCAAAAATTGGCAGTCCGCAAATGCTCTTGTACGGAGTTTTTATTTTTATTTATGTATATGCTTATTCTGAACTAATGGACGGAAGTCAGAATGCAATTATTTGGGAGATTGTTACTGCTGTAACCGGAATTGGATTTATTGTTTATTCAGGAGATTGGTTTGGAGCAACTAAACTATTTCCATGGATCAATGCTTTTTTGATAACCTATTTTATTATATCTGCCGTAGTTACAGGTTGGCTGGTTTATTCAATCAATAAAGAAACCAGCCCACTGTCTATTCCTGTTTAATTTATACTACCGCTTTGGTCAATTCATTATTTACAGTCCTCCATATTGCCAAAGGATTTTCGTTTTTCAATTCATCCGGCAACAACTGGTTGCCCCAGTTTTGAAAGGCAATTGGCCTTGCAAAACGTTTGATGCCATCGGCACCAACTGATGTAAACCTGGAATCTGTACAGGCAGGAAAAGGTCCGCCATGGTGCATACTTAAACAAACTTCTACACCCGTTGGCACACTGTTTAAAATAAATCGTCCGCAAATATTTTTCACTGCTTCCACCAAAACTTCATTGCTGGTAATGTCAGTATCAGTGGCCATTAATGTGGATGTAAGCTGGCCTTCCAGTTGTTGCGCAACTTCAATCATTTCAGCCATGTCTTTACACCGGATCACTAAAGAGTAAGGCCCAAAAACTTCCTGGTGTAAAACGGGGTTATTTAAAAATGTTTCGCCGGTGGCAGAAGCTACGGTCGGCGTGCCTTCATTTTCTTTCACTGCAATGGCAGATGCTGCTACCAGTTGTACGGCTTCCTGTTGTAAAGCATTTGCTTTGTTTTTCGTGTAGGCAGCAGCAATTCCGGGATGCAGCATTGGCGCTGGGATAACTTTTTGAATGGCTGCACCTAACTCCTGTATAAACAGTTGCAGGGCTTCGCTTTCAATTCCAATAATTAATCCGGGGTTGGTACAAAATTGTCCAACACCAAGTGTAATGGAACCTGCATATTGCTGTGCAATTTCGGTTGCTGAGGTTTTCAATTTTTCAGGCAATAAAAAAACTGGATTAACGCTGCCCATTTCCGCAAAAACTGGAATCGGTTCTTTGCGTTGATTACCCCAGTCAAACAATTGTTTTCCGCCTCCATAAGAGCCCGTAAAACCCACCGCTTTTGTATACAGATGTGTTACCAGGGTTTTACCTGTTTCAAAACTTGCCCCATGGATATGCGCAAAAATCCCTTTCGGCATCTGGCATTTATCTGCTGCTATCAGGATAGCTTCAGCAACCATTTGAGAGGTTTGTATATGAGCGGGATGCGCCTTTACAATAACCGGGCAACCGGCTGCAAAAGCACAGGCTGTATCACCACCTGCTGTTGAATATGCAAAGGGGAAATTACTTGCGCCGAATACAACTACCGGACCTACAGGCACTAACATTTTTCTGATATCCGGTTTTGGTGGTACTTTATCCCGAACGGCAGTATCTATACTTACTCCAAGCCATTCACCCTTTTCACACGCAGCGGCGTAACTGTTTAATTGAAAGATTGTTCTTGCTTTTTCTCCACGCAATCTTGCTTCGGGCAAATTGGTTTCAGTCATTGCTGTTTGAATTAATGTATCGCCACAATTTTCCAGTTCAATGGCGATGGCTCTCATAAAATCCGCCCTCCTTTTTAAAGGCAATTTTCGGTATGCATGAAATGCTGTCCATGCAGCATTCATTGCTAGTTCTATTTCTTCTGTACTTGCGTCGTTAAACATTTTTATATATTTAAATAATTTGGTAAAGATGGACGTGAACTAATGCCATCATTAATAATTTTTAAAACCTGTTCTCTTTCTTCTCCAATCAGCGTCAATCTTGGCGCCCTTACATTTTCAGAACCTATGCCTGCTTGCGTTTCTGCCAGTTTGATATACTGTACTAATTTGGGATGTATATCCAGTTCCAGTAATGGCATAAACCAGCGATAGAT
>JANYFT010000419.1 GCA_025359625.1 Ferruginibacter sp. | reverse complement strand
GTCCATAATATCGGGCGGGCAAACAAATGTCCAGTTCAGGGTAGAATCTTTTAAAAAATTGTAGGCTTTAAAATGTTCCAGGCTAACTAAAATATATTCTGGTGCAAAATCAGGCGTATCCATTATCAGCGTATCGGCATCCACATTTAAAATTCCCATACCACCAATCCCAATTATTCTTTGCACTTTTGCTTTCTGCATTTGGGCAACAATATTTTTCATGCCCAGCGATCGGGTAACATCTGTACTGTCAATGCCACCCCCTATTGCGGAGAGTACTGCATCACAACCTTTAAGGGCATTGAATACCTGTTTATCATTAAATAAAGTGCCTTGCACAATTTCAATTTCCTTGCTTTCCGGCAGGTCTTCCGTAAAAACATTTCTGCCATAAGCCTTTACATGATGGCCCATGTATAAAGCCTGTTTTACCAGTTGTTTACCCACCATCCCGGTTGCACCGAATATTATGATATTCATTTGATTAAAATTTTGATGAAGGTACTCTATATCAAATCAAATTAATTATGCCTTAACACATCTGCAAATTCAGCCTTCCTTTTTTTCATCACAGCATTGGCAAATGGGCATAATGGAAATATTTTGTACTGGTGGGCACGGGCAAATGCTGCGGTAGCATTTACCAACTGTTTACCGATATTTTTACCCTTTAATATTTCATCTACCTCTGTATGGTTAATGATCAGGAGGTTATTATTGGACATGGAATATTCCAACTCTGCCAGTCTTTTTCCTTCCTGTTCCACATAAAATACTCCTTTGCTTTCGTTCTGTTCCTGTTTGATCTCCATTTTAAAAAATTTATTGAATTTACGAAAAAAGTTTTTTTTGTAAATAATTCTGCCACATATTTGCACAACGAAATGACAATTAAAAATACATATAGCAATAGTTGGTGGTGGCAGTCATTATTATGATGGTGTCGCTCTGCTATGTATGTACTAACTATATTAAGGCCCCGACACATTGTGTTGGGGTTTTTTCATACGTGGATTCAAGGATTTGATTGATTGTATGGATTTTTAAGATAGTAATTTGATTTTTAAAACTTGCAACATGAAAGAGTTTATGTATCAGGAAATAACCCAAAAAATAATTGGTGCTGCTATGAAGGTTCATTCAACGTTGGGTAATGGTTTCCCTGAAATTATTTATCAAAGAGCATTGGCGATAGAATTTACAAAAGCAGGCTTACTCTTTGTACAGAAATTTTACATGTCCATTTTTTATGATGGAGTAATTATTGGGAAAAGAAGGGTAGATTTTTTTATTGAAAATTTAATAAGAGTAGAACTGAAAGCCAAAGCCATTATAGAGTCTGCTCACTTTTCACAGGCCAGAAATTATTTAGAAGTTCATAATCTTGAAGTAGGATTGTTATTAAATTTTGGAAATATTTCCCTTAAATATAGGCGGATTGAAAATCCAAAATATGATCCTAATTTAAAATCAGTATAATCAACCTGAATCCAAAAATCATCGTTCAAAATCACCCGTTCAGACAATGAGTAAAAAAATATCAATCAACACCACTTACCAAAAGCTACTGGCCGACCTATATACACCGGTAGGTATATACCTGCGGTTGAGAGACCGTTTCCGGGATACTATCTTACTGGAGAGTAGTGATTTTCATGCAGGGGAAAACAGTTATACTTTTATTGGCATCAATGCCATTGCCGGTATTGAAATTAGCAATAAAGCTGTACTGGAATTTAAATTACCAGGACAACCGGCAGAGAAAACACCCATCAGTAATCCTACTGAAGTGCCTCAATTGTTATGGGATTTTATGTTGCGTTTTCAGGTAACAGCAGCTGCGCCAAAACCTATCAATGTAGCACAGGGATTATTTGGATACAGTACCTATGATGCAGTACAATTTTTTGATTCTATTCAATTGAATGAGTCAAAATCTGTTTCAACAGAGGGCAATAATAAAACAGGTGCAGAAATTCCTTTAATGCGGTACAGGTTGTACCAGTATGTAATTGCTATCAATCATTTTAAAAATGAATTGTTTATTTGCGAAAATTCCATCGAAGGAATTGTTAGTGAAGTTGCGTTGGTGGAAAGTTTGATAAAAAGCAAAGACGTTCCTACGTTTCCATTTAAAACCAAAGGAGAAGAAAGTTCTAATCTTACCGATGAGAATTATTTTAATATGGTAAAAAAAGGAATTGCCAGTTGCCACAGGGGAGATGTTTTTCAGATAGTGTTGAGCAGGCGGTTTGAGCAATCATTTACAGGGGATGAATTTAATGTGTACCGTGCCTTACGCAGTATTAACCCAAGTCCGTACTTATTTTATTTTGATTATGGTGATTATAAATTAATGGGTTCATCTCCCGAAAGCCAGTTAATTATTCAAAACGGAAAAGCAATTATACATCCTATTGCCGGCACTATTAAACGGACAGGTAATGATGAAACCGATAAAGCCCTTGCAATAACATTACAAAAAGATGAAAAGGAAAATGCAGAACATGTGATGTTGGTTGACCTTGCAAGAAACGACCTTAGCAGAATGTGTAATGAAGTAGAAGTTACACAGTACAAAAAAATAAATTACTACTCTCATGTAATTCATATGGTAAGCGAAGTAAAAGGTAAGGTAGGACCCGAAAAAAATCCTTTTAAATTGCTGGCAGTAAGCTTTCCGGCGGGCACTTTAAGTGGGGCTCCAAAATTTAAAGCCATGCAACTGATTGACAAATACGAACCTACTGTAAGAAGTTTTTATGGTGGTGCTATCGGCAGTATTGGATTTGATGGAAGTTGCAATCATGCTATTATGATACGTACTTTTTTGAGCAAAAACAATACGTTGATTTGCCAGGCTGGTGGTGGTATTGTGGCGGCCAGTAAACCCGAAGGTGAGTTGCAGGAAGTAAACAATAAATTAAACGCCTTAAAACAAGCCATCGTGTTGGCACAAAATATTTAAGATGAAAATATTGGTATTTGATAATTACGATTCGTTCACCTACAATCTTGTTCACCTGGTTGAAAAAATAACCAATGAAAAAGTGGATGTGTTCCGCAACGACCAGATAAGTTTGGAAGCAGTAAATGCTTACGATAAAATTATCCTGTCTCCAGGGCCGGGCGTACCGGAAGAAGCTGGTTTGTTATTGCCACTGATAAAAGAATACGCCGCCACCAAATCCATACTGGGCGTATGTTTGGGCCATCAGGCAATCGGGCAGGCGTTTGGCGGCACATTAAAAAATTTGGATAAAGTGTATCATGGCGTGGCCACTAAAATAAATATCTTAAATGAAAATGCACCCGTTTTAAAGGGCCTTGGTAAAGAAGTAGAAGTAGGCCGCTATCATAGCTGGATTGTTGCCCAAGAAAATTTTCCGGCAGAGCTGGAGATCACTGCAGTGGATGACAATGGTTACATCATGGCACTGCAACATAAAATATTTGACGTGCAGGGCGTACAGTTTCATCCGGAAAGTGTGTTAACACCTGATGGGGAAAAGATATTGAAGAATTGGCTAAACCTCTGATCGGGCTTATTAAATTTATTTATCTGATTTTTTATATGGAATATAAATACAGTGACATAACAGAAAAAATCCTGAGGGCATCCATGAATGTGCATGCTACTTTGGGGAATGGTTTTCAGGAAGCAATTTATCAAAGATGTCTTGTAATTGAATTTGGATTATTAAATATTCCTTTTGGCAGAGAAATCAGTATGCCGGTTTTATATAAAGGAATAAAAGTTGGAGAAAGAAGGGTTGATTTTTTGGTGGAACAAAAAATCTGCGTAGAGATAAAAGCAGTGATTCAATTAGAAAATGTTCATCTGGCGCAGGCAAAAAACTAGCTGGAAGCATTTAATCTTGAAGTGGGACTTTTAATAAATTTTGGAGCCACTAGCTTAGAATGGAAAAGAATTTTCAATAATAAATTTAAGCCTGTGGGTTAAAAATCAGGAGCATCAGAAAATCATTTTAAATCATGGTATGAAAAAGATATTAAACTATTTATTCGAACATAAAAGCCTTTCCCTTGAAGAGGCCAAAGAAGTGTTGCTGAACATTGCGAAAGGGGTATACAATGAAAGTGAGATCGCTTCTTTTATTACGGTGTATTTAATGCGCAGCATTACCGTTGCAGAGTTGCAAGGCTTCAGGGATGCGTTGCTGGAACTGTGTGTGCCGGTAAATTTAAACGGGCAGGAAGTGATGGACATTGTGGGTACTGGTGGTGATGGAAAAAATACGTTCAACATCTCCACACTCAGTTGTTTTATTGTGGCCGGAACCGGAAACAAGGTAGCCAAACACGGCAACTATGGCGCTTCTACCATAAGTGGCTCAAGCAATGTAATGGAACAGTTGGGGTATAAATTTAAAAATGATAATGATTCATTGAACAGGGAAATTGATGAAGCCAATATCTGTTTTTTGCATGCACCTTTATTTCATCCTGCGTTAAAGGTAGTTGGCCCTATCCGTAAAAATTTAGGCGTAAGAACATTTTTTAACATGCTCGGGCCAATGGTAAATCCTGCTTTTCCCAAGCACCAGTTGGTAGGCGTTTATAACCTGGAGATGGCGAGGATTTACAATTATTTATTACAGCAAACGGATAGTAATTTCACCATCATCCATGGCCTTGACGGATACGATGAAATTTCTTTAACAGGCGATACCAAAGTGATCACTAACAAAGGTGAAAAAATAATGAGTCCTGAAACATTGGGCAAACGTACAGTAAAAGCGGCCGATATTTCAGGTGGTGAAACAGTAGAAGAAGCGGCTGCTATATTCCTGAACATTTTAAAAGGCGAAGGCACCTGGTCGCAGAATGCAGTGGTGCTGGCCAATTCAGCCATGGCATTGCAATGCACCGGCAAGTACAAAGATTATGAAACCTGTTATCAACTGGCAGTAGAAAGTCTGGAAAGCGGAAAGGCATTGGAAGTACTAAAGAAAGTATGCATATAACAATTGTATTAGTTAAAATAACAAAGCCGGGAATTGAATGAAGATATTTCAAGTAAATAATACTATTCAAAGTAGCAGAGTCAAACTCCCCTCTCCATCGGAGAGGGGCTGGGGGTGAGGTCATACCAGGCAGTAAGCATAATCCAATTTGAAAATAAATATAATTTTTTCTCAGAACACCATAGTCGTTTATGAATATTTTAGATACCATAATAGCCCACAAAAAAACAGAAGTTGCCAAGGCAAAAGCTCAGGTATCTGAAGCAGCGTTGATGCAAAGTGAATTTTTTAACCGGCCCACCTTTTCATTAAAACAATTTTTGCTGGATGAAACCAAAACCGGCATCATTGCAGAGTTTAAGAGACAATCACCTTCCAAAGGCATCATCAACGATAGGGCAGATGTGGTGGAAGTTACCACAGCCTATACCCAACATGGCGCAAGCTGCTTATCGGTTTTAACCGACAATCATTTTTTTGGTGGAAGCGCTGAAGACCTGGTAAAAGCCAGGGTAAATAACATCCCGATCCTGCGCAAGGATTTTATGATTGATGAATACCAAATAACAGAAGCAAGAGCCATGGGAGCGGATGTGATATTATTGATCGCTGCCTGCCTTACACCCGCAAGGGTAAAAGAGTTGGCTGACTTTGCCAAATCATTGCAACTCGAAGTATTGCTTGAAATACATAATGAAGAAGAGTTGCAACACATTTGTGAAGCGACAGAAATAGTAGGCGTCAACAACCGTGACCTTAAAACGTTTACCGTTGATATCAACCGGTCTGTTGAACTCAGCAAAAAAATCGGGGCTGATAAAATTAAAATTGCAGAAAGCGGCATCAATGATATTGAAACAATCAGTATCTTCAAAAATGCAGGCTTCAAAG
>JANYFT010000394.1 GCA_025359625.1 Ferruginibacter sp. | reverse complement strand
ATATACAGATACCCAAACAAAAAAACACCGTATTGAAAGATGGGAAAATGTAGCAGGTAGTTTTATTATAAAAAACGAAACAAAACTAAAGGGTAAACATTTATTATTGGTAGATGATGTGATAACTACCGGTGCAACCCTGGAAGCCTGTGGCAGTATGATTGCAGCAATTGAAGGTGTGAAATTGAGTATTGCAACATTGGCGCATACAACAAAATAATACCCCGTTATCAAAAAAATACAATTGAATAAATAACTAATTTTGAACAATGAAGCAGGTTGTATTTAATTTTTGCAGGTTACCCATTAATTATTGTTTCCTGCTTACAATTTTTTGCCTGTCTTTTTCATCCTGCCAAAAAGATTCATTTATAACCAATGAAAATGCACAACTTTCCACCAGCGTAGATAGCCTGAAATATGACACTGTCTTTACAAACATCGGTTCTATAACCCAATCTTTTAAAATTAACAACCCTAATAATCAAAAGCTTCTTTTAAGCAAGGTTAAGCTTATGAGCGGAGCGTCTTCTGCATTTAAAATAAATGTAAACGGCGTAGCCACAAACGAAGTGAACAATATAGAAATAGCTGCCGATGATAGCATTTATGTTTTTGTTACTGTAAATGTAAATCCAAACAATGCCAGCCTGCCCTTTATTGTAAAAGATAGCATACTCATCATGTACAATGGCAACAGCAATTTCGTGCAATTGGAAGCTTACGGGCAAAATGCCAACTTCCTTCGTAATAATATAATTAAAGGCAATATTACCTGGACCAACAATTTACCTTATGTAATTTTAGGAAGCCTGCGTATTGATTCAACAGCCTCACTGACTATTGAACCTGGCTGCAAAATTTATTCGCATGCTGATGCCCCTTTTATTGTAGATGGTACACTTATAATAAATGGCACAAAAAATGAAAGCGTTATTTTTAATGGCGATAGGTTGGATGCAGGTTATAAAGATTTTCCTGCCAGTTGGCCAGGTATTTATTTTAGGGGCAGCAGTAAAAATAATATTTTAAAATATGCGGTTATTAAAAATGCTTACCAGGCCGTGGTAGCCGAAAAGCCTGCCGGAGTTGCTAACCCAAAACTAACACTTCACCAATGCATTATTGATAATGCATTTGATGTTGGCTTACTTGGCGTAAACTCCACCGTAAAAGCAGACAATTGTTTAATTACCAATTGTGGTACTAACGTTAGTTTTACCTATGGAGGAGACTATGAGTTGACTAATTGTACTGTCGCTGCTTATTCTAATAATCATATTGTTCATAAAAAACCAGTGTTGGTCACCAATAATTTTGCCTCTCTGGGTGCCAGCACGCTTACAGCAAACCTGAATGCCGTTTTTCGTAATTGCATTTTTTGGGGAGATAATGGTACTGTTGAAAGTGAAGTAACTGTAATTAAAGAAGGGCCTAATTCATTCACCGTTTTATTTGACCATTGTCTGTATAAAGCTAAAGAAGACCCTTTAAACAGCACCATCAATGAAAGCATTAAAAACATGGACCCTCAATTTGATAGTGTTGATGTAAGCAAACAATTGTATAATTTGCATATCACAAAAGATGGCGCTCCGGGAGTTGACAAAGGAATTAATGGCACTGGTTTTGTGAAGGACCTTGATGACAATAAACGGGTTGTTGGATCATCTGATATTGGATGTTACGAAAAACAATAAACGATTAAACAAACACTCATTTTATACGTTATAAACAAAAATAAAATTTTATGATCAAATTAATGGCTATCGGTTTTGCGCTTTTAACCAGCGCAACAAACCCAAACACTGCATCAATGAAAAATAAAGTTCCGGTTCAAGCTCCTGCCACAGCAAAATCTATTTATGATTTTAAAGTAGAAGCCCTGGATGGCAGCACTATTGATTTTGCCAGTTTTAAAGGTAAAAAGATATTAATTGTTAACACTGCTTCTGCATGTGGATTTACGCCACAGTATGAAGGCCTTGAAGCACTGTATAAAAAATACCAGGATAAACTGGTGATAGTTGGTTTTCCTGCCAATAATTTTGGCGGACAGGAACCCGGTACCAATGGAGAAATAAAAGAGTTTTGTAAAAAGAATTACGGAGTAACATTTCCAATGGCAGCAAAAGTTTCTGTTAAAGGTGATGACATGGCCGCTATTTACAAGTGGCTTTGTAATAAAAGTGAGAACGGTGTGTTAGATGCAACTATTAGCTGGAATTTTAATAAGTTTTTATTAGATGAAAAGGGAAATCTTGTTACCAAATTTGAAAGCAAAATAACTCCGATGAGTGATGAATTGACAAGTAAATTATAACAATAAATTAATCAATTTAAAGCGGCTCATGATTGAGCCGCTTTTTTATTTGTTTACTTTGGTGAACCGATTAACATAAACTTACTTAAAACTATATTTGCACGGTGCAATTCGAAAACATCATAGGGCAAAAAGAAACAAAAGAGCAATTGGTGCAAATGGTGCAACACAATCGATTGAGCCATGCATTATTATTTTTAGGTAAAGAAGGAAGCGGTGCTTTATCACTAGCCATAGCATTTGCACAATACATTGTTTGCGAAAAAGTAAATGCTAAAAAAACAGCAGATGCAGGTTCGTCCTTATTTGGAGAGGAGGAGCCCTCCCAACTAGTTTCTTACGCAATTAACGACTCCTGCGGAGTTTGTTCCGCCTGTATTAAAACTAATAAACTGGTGCATCCTGATATTCATTATTGCTATCCGGTAATAACAAAAAAGGCGAGCCAAACACCTATCAGCACCGATTTTATTTCTGAATGGCGGGAGTTTTTTTCTTTACATCCTTATGGCAATGTGTACGATTGGCTGCAGTTTATACACGCCGAAAATAAACAGGGTAATATAAGTGCGGAAGAATGTAATGATATTAACCGAAAAATAAGCTTAAAAAGTTTTGAAAGCGAATACAAAATCTTAATCATCTGGATGCCGGAGTACCTCACTAAAAATGGGAACAAATTATTAAAACTGATAGAAGAACCACCCCCCAATACCTTATTTATTTTGGTGGCGGAAAATGAAGGCCCGGTTTTACCTACTATTTTATCCAGAACGCAATTGGTAAAAATCCCCTTGCTTACCAATGCAGAAATTGATGTAGCGTTAGAACTGCGATCGGGGGTTAAAATTGAAAAGGCACAACAAATAGCCGCTTTAAGTGAAGGTAATTACAGGGAAGCACTTCGATTGTTACAACATGTGGAAGATGATTGGCAGGACATTTTAAGAGAGTGGCTGAATATGATTGTAAAGAAGAATCTCGCCGGACAAGTTAAATGGGTTGATGAAATAAGTAAACAAGGGCGGGAAAATCAAAAGCAATTCCTGAAATACTTTACCCATTTACTGGAACAAGCTATCCGTTTAAGAAGCATTCCCTCACTTATAGATACAACTGAAACTGCTAATAACGAGCAGGATTTTGCACTCCGGCTTAATAAATTATGCAGCATTCCGCAACAGGAAGCTATCATTAATGAATTGGATAAAGCCAGTTATTACATTGAACGCAATGCTAACGGTAAAATGCTGTTTCATGCCCTGTCTATTAAGTTGTATCATATTATTAGTAACAATTCGTTAATTTTGGTTAATTGAGGAAAGAGCCTGTAGTTTGGAGTTTGGAGTCTGATATCGGTTTATTGAAAATCTTTCTCCGCTATAATCAACATTGTATGTCAGTCCTGAATTGTTTTCAGGATACTTTTTTTAAGTTATACGAAGCCTAAAAAGTGCTTGCTGCACCCAAAAAATTTTACACCATGTAAATAAGGCCTGTTCAATATGTAACTGTAGTACAAGAGTGCGACGCCAATGAAGCTTAATAGATATTCTTCTGCCTGGTTCAAAAAAATTCCTTTACTAAACATTATTCATTTTTTTAATTACTCAGTATATGGGATGTGGAAGTTGTGGAACAGGTAAAGATGGTGCGCCGGGTGGCTGCCAAAGCCATGGTAGTTGTAGCAGTGGTGGTTGCAATCGGATGAATGTGCACGACTGGCTGGCCAACCTGCCTTTTAGCGATCCGGAAAGCGGTTGCAGAATTGTGGAGGTAAGTTTTAATAATGGCAGCCGTAAAGATTATTTTAAAAATTCCACCACTCATTTTTTCGAAAAAGGCGACATGATTGCTTTGGAAGGAGTTAGTGGTTTTGATATCGGTAGTGTAAACTTAACTGGCGAACTGGTGAGGTTGCAACTGAAGAAAAATAATATTAAAGAAGACAGCGCTGATATAAAGAAAATTTTGCGCCGTGCCAATGATACAGATCTTAATAAATGGAAAGAAACCAAGGCAAGGGAAAAAGAGGTGATGATCCGCAGCCGGGCCATTGCCAGGCAATTAAAGCTGGAAATGAAAGTAGCCGAAGTAGAGATACAGGCAGATGGCCGGAAGGCAACGTTTTTTTATATTGCAGATGACAGGGTTGATTTTAGGGAACTGATAAAAATATACGCCGGCGAATTTAAGGTTAAGGTAGAAATGAAGCAGATAGGTGCCCGGCAGGAAGCTGGCAAAGTAGGTGGCATTGGCAGTTGTGGCCGTGAATTGTGTTGCAGCACCTGGTTGACAGATTTTAAAAGTGTAAATACCAATGCAGCCCGTTACCAGAATTTAAGTATTAACCAAACCAAATTAAGCGGACAGTGCGGCCGTTTAAAATGCTGTTTAAATTATGAGCTGGATACTTACCTGGATGCTTTGCAACATTTTCCGGATGATTGCGATATGATTGAAGTTGCCAGGAGCAGGGCTTTTTTGGTAAAGAAAGATATTTTTCGCAACCTGATGTGGTTCACTATGCCGGATAGCAACAAACAATATCCTTTAACTATTGAAAGAGTAAAAAAAATAAAGGAATTGAATAAACAGGGCATCAGGCCAGAAGAATTGGAAACGGTAGAGATAGTAAGCAAAAAACCGGTAGAAATTGAACCTACTTATGTTGATGTAGTAGGGCAGATAAGTTTAAAAAGTTTAGAAAAAACCAGCCGAAAAAGAAGGGATTTGGAACGTGAGGAGCACCAACAAAGACCACAAAACAGGGGTAACCAAAACCAGCAGCCGGGCAATCAGCAAAACAAGCCACAGCAACGGCCGCCACAGAATAGAGATGGACAGGAGGCACAACAAAACCGGGAAGGCAACAGGCCACCCCAGCAACAACGGGGCAACCAGCAACCAAGACCACCTCAAAAAAACCGTGAAGGGCAGGAGCCTCAGCGATCTGGCCAGCCAAACAGGCCTCAGCAACATGTCGCTCAAAACCGTGAAGGCAAAGGGTTACAGCAAAATAAAGAAGGGCAGCGGCCCCCTCATCAACGCAATCAGCAACAAAGACCCCTACAAAACAGGCCTAATCAACATCAGCCAAAACCTGACCAGCAAGCTGGTAACAGTGAAGAAAAAAATAATTAATTAATAAGGCACAACGTCGGGTTTTTACACCTGGCGTTTTTATTTTTGCACAATAAATCTTTACATGTCCATTAAGGTAAGTAATCTTTCAAAAAATTATGGAGCTCAAAAGGCAGTTAACAATATTTCTTTTAGCATTGGCAAAGGAGAAATAGTTGGTTTTTTAGGGCCTAACGGTGCAGGCAAAAGTACTACCATGAAAATCATCACCGGTTACCTGACAGGTGATAGTGGTGATGTTGAAGTATGCAATGAAAAAGTGGATACCGGCTCTTTATCAACCAAAAAGAAAATTGGTTACCTGCCTGAAGCCAACCCGCTGTATTTTGATATGTATGTTAGAGAGTACCTGGAGTTTGTTGCTGGTATTCATCATATCGAACATCCAAAAAATAAGATTGAAGAAACCATAAAAACAGTGGGCCTTACGGTAGAAGCCAATAAAAAAATAGGGCAATTAAGTAAAGGGTACAAACAAAGAGTAGGCCTTGCAGCTGCACTGATACATGACCCTGAAGTATTAATACTGGACGAACCAACATCTGGCCTTGACCCCAATCAGATTGTGGAGATAAGAGAAGTTATCAAAACCCTGGGGATAAATAAAACTGTGTTATTTTCTTCTCATATTTTGCAGGAAGTGCAAGCCATTTGCGACAGGGTCATCATCATCAATAAAGGTAATATTGTAGCGGATGACACTTTAAGTAACCTTCAAAAAGGAAAAAGTGGGGAACATATTGTGTTGGTACAATTTAAAGAAAATGTAGCCGTAGAAACGCTGCAAAAACTAAAGGAAGTTACAGCGGTTGAACAGGCAGAAGCTTCGAATTACAAAATACACACCATCCATCCTGAAAGTGTAAGAAAGCAATTATTAGAATTGAGTTTGAAAAATAACCTTAACATTGTTTCTTTGCAAAGTGAAGGCAATAGCCTGGAGGAGGTTTTCAGAAGTTTAACATCAACAATAATTAATAATTAACCAACCAATAAAACAATCATGAGTTACATCGCAAGTATTTACGCCCGTCAAATTTTAGACAGTCGTGGCAATCCTACTATTGAAGTAGATGTGTTAACAGAAAACGAAAAATTAGGAAGGGCTGCAGTGCCAAGTGGAGCCAGCACAGGCATTCATGAGGCTGTTGAACTTAGAGATAATAATAAAAAACTCTATGGTGGTAAAGGTGTTTTGAAAGCTGTAAAAAATGTAAATACTACCATTGCTGAAAATTTATTGGGCTGGGATATTGCTGACCAAACCGGTATTGATGCGGCTTTGATAGCTTTGGATGGTACAGAAAACAAAGGTAAATTAGGTGCCAATGCTATTCTTGCCGTAAGTATGGCTGTTGCAAAGGCGGCGGCTTTAGAAGCCAATCTTCCATTGTATCGTTACATTGGTGGTACTAATGCAAAGATACTTCCTATACCGATGATGAACATCTTAAATGGTGGGGCACATGCGGATAATAAAATCGATTTTCAGGAATTTATGGTAATGCCTGTTGGTGCTTCTTCGTTTAGCGAAGGGTTACAATGGGGTGTAGATATTTTTCATGCATTGAAACAAGTGTTAAAGAAAAAAGGCTTTAGCACCAATGTGGGCGATGAAGGCGGTTTTGCACCCAATATTCAAAGCAATGAAGAAGCTATTGAAACAGTTTTGACCGCTATACAATCTGCAGGCTATAAAACAGGCAGCCAGGTAATGATTGCTATGGATGCGGCCAACAGTGAATTGTGGAATGCCAAAGAAAAGAAATATATTTTTCATAAAAGTGATGGTAAAAAAATGACCAGTGAGCAACTGGTAGCTTATTGGGCAAGCTGGGTTAAACAATATCCCATTTTATCTATTGAAGATGGTATGGCAGAAGATGACTGGAAAGGCTGGAAAATGCTTACAGAAGCAGTGGGTGATAAATGCCAGTTGGTAGGTGATGATCTTTTTGTAACCAACGTTACCCGTTTGGAAAGGGGCATCAACGAAAAAATTGCGAACGCATTACTGGTAAAAGTAAACCAGATTGGCACCATTACTGAAACTATCAATGCAGTAAGCATGGCTCAACAGGCTGGTTATAATACCATCATGAGCCACCGCAGTGGTGAAACAGAAGATACAACTATTGCTGACTTAGCAGTAGCCTTAAACTGTGGACAAATTAAAACAGGATCTGCCAGCAGAACCGATCGCATGGCCAAATACAACCAATTGATTCGCATTGAAGAAATGTTAGCTGACACTGCTATTTATCCAAAAGGAAAGATTAAATTTGGTAAATAAGTTTTTGAATTTTTTAGTTGAATAATAATTTGAGGTAATTATTTCAAATTATTATTCAACTATTAATAAGTGTAAAATGAAGCTTTTGTCGCATATTCCTTTGTGGTTAAAAAATAAATATCTGCTTGCGGGTTGCTTCTTTATTGTATGGATGTTTTTTTTCGACCCAAAAGATTGGGGAGTAGCTTTTGATAAAAACGCAAAATTGAATGAACTTCAAAAAAGTGAAGAGCATCTTTCCAAAACCATTAAAGAAACCAAAGATGAGTTAGATCAATTGAAAACAAATGCCCAAACTATTGAAAAATATGCGAGGGAAAAATACCTGATGAAGAAAGATAATGAAGATTTGTTCATTGTTTCTGCCCCGGCTGTCATTAAATAATCAATAATTCTGTACAATAATGATTACCAATAGTCGTTCATAAGTATGGATATTGATAATTAATTTTTTAAACAAAGCAATTTAACTTGCCTATGCACAGTTTTACACCAGAAGATCTTGTACAGTATATTTACAACGAGACTTCGACACAAAAATCAGCAGCTATTAAAGTTGCCCTTGAGACTGACTGGAGTCTTCGTGAAAATTACGATGAAATCATGTTAGCCCATAAAAGCCTGGAGAAGGTAACCCTTTCTCCCCGTAAAAAAGCAGTAGATAAAATTTTAGCCTACGCTGAAAAATCGGTAAGGCATTTAACTACAGAGGTTTAATTCTCCTGATTTTTTTAACATAATTTTGTCCCGTTAAAACGGGACTTTTTTTATGACCAAAACTCAGCGATACAAATTTGTTATTGATTATTTTCTTACCCACGCCCCTAATGCAGAAACAGAATTACTTTACACAAACCCTTTTCAATTGTTAGTGGCAGTTATACTTTCAGCTCAATGTACAGATAAACGGGTAAACATGACTACGCCAGCTATTTTTAACGAATACCCTACAGCTGAAAAGCTTGCAGGGGCAGGCTTTGATGATCTTTTTCCTCTTATTAAAAGCATCTCTTATCCAAATAATAAAACAAAGCACCTGATAGGAATGGCTTCGATGCTGGTAGAAAAATTTTCAGGCATAGTGCCAATGACCGTTGAGGAATTACTATTATTACCCGGTGTAGGAAGAAAGACAGCCAATGTAATTACTTCTGTAATTGATGACCAGCCTAATATGGCAGTAGATACGCATGTTTTTAGAGTAAGTGCCAGGCTGGGTTTAACAACCAATGCAACAACACCACTTGCTGTAGAAAATCAATTGATAAAACACTTCCCCAAAAAATATATTTACAGGGCACACCATTGGCTGATACTTCATGGCAGGTATATTTGCATAGCAAGAAGTCCCAGGTGTAATGATTGTGGTTTAAGAACCGTCTGCTGGTATTTCAATAACAAAAAAAATATAAGCCAATAAATATCGTTGATAATAATTAATATATTCCCTACATCGTTTACTTTAATAAAAAACAATTAAATTTATAAATTAAGGAGATTAGAATTTAATGAAAAAAATAACATTCTTACTGGTTGCACTTATATCCGTTATGATGCCTTCACAAAAAGTAATGGCACAATACTATTTCTATGATAATAATTATTATAACACTCCTTTAATGTATGAAATAGGTGGCTCTTTAGGACTTATGAATTGCCTCACAGACCTTGGCGGTAAAAGAGGACTTGGTAAAAGGTTTGTAAAAGATCTTAATATTGGTAATAATCAATTTAATGGTAGTATTTATTTTAGTGCAATTTATAAAGAGGCTGTTGGATTAAGAATTGAAGGAGCATTTGGTCACATAAAAGCGTATGACAGTATTTTAAAAAATGTTCAATCAACGACACCGCGTTATAATCGCAATCTTAGTTTCACTAGTAAAATATCTGAATTATCAGTTATAGCAGAGTTTTATCCAGTATTTTTATTTATTAACTGGGCAAGCCGAGATGATTACCCTCCTGATTTTTCTCCGTACCTGCTCGCTGGCATGGGATATTTTTCATTTAAACCACAGACAACCCTTAATGGGAAAACTGTGGATTTACAACCCTTAAGTACCGAAGGGCAGGGCTTTGCTGAATATCCTGATAGAAAACCCTATAAATTACACCAAATAAATTTTCCTGTTGGTATTGGGATGAAATATGATGTAGCATCGAATTTAATTTTGAGAGCAGAATTTTTATACCGTATAACAACTACAGATTATTTAGATGATTTAAGTAAACGTTATATTAATCCTACATTATTTGCCAATTATTTTAATGGCTCTCAATTAGCTGATGCAGTAGCATTAAATGATAGAAGAAGTAAGAATAATCCTGAATATCCTATTAATCCTAAAGGTGGTCAAATACGTGGTAATCCTAAAAACAATGATGCTTATTTTAGTTTTAATATTAAACTGGGATTAACTTTAGGAAGAGAAAAAAGGTGATAGCCCGCACATTAAAGTAAATTTTTTAATAGAGATATTCTTTGTAAAATCAATACCCTATAAATCTGGAGAAATGAGAAACTTTTTATTCAGACAAAAAATCACCTACAATAGAAATTATTTATAAATTCTTTCAACAGCATCTTTATATTTTTCCATAATCACTTTGCGTTTAAGCTTAAGTGTTGGTGTAAGTTCACCACTTTCAATAGTCCATTCATAAGGTAACAACTCAAATTTTTTCACCTGCTCTACATGATTAAAAAATTCATTAAAACTGTTGATCAGTGCCCGGTATAATTCCAGCACCTGGGGATGATGAATAACCTCTTCATTAGTTGTAAAAGGGATATTCTTTTGCCGCATCCATTCCTTTAAATTAGGCATTGACGGAACAATCAATGCACCTACAAATTTTTGCTCTGCACCTACTATCATCATCTGTTCTACAAAGGGAGATTCTTTTATTTTATTTTCGATAGGTTGTGGTGCTACATACTTTCCGCCACTTGTTTTAAAAAGTTCTTTTTTACGATCAGTTATTTTTAAAAATTTCCCTTCTTCAAAAACGCCTATATCTCCCGTGTGTAGCCATCCGTCAATAATGGTTTCAGCGGTTAATTCTGGGCGCTTATAGTACCCCATCATTACACTTGGCCCCTTTACACATATTTCTCCATCTGCTTCCAATTTAACTTTCTGCCCCTGAATTACAGGGCCAACGGTGCCAAATTTAGTACCATCGTTATATTGACAATTTACACTTATTACCGGGCTGTTTTCTGTAGGTCCATACCCTTCATAAACAGGAATTTTTGCGGCTGTAAAAATTCTTATCAATCTTACCTGGCAAGCAGCACCGCCGGTTACAATAAAGTCTACATTATTACCAAGGCCTTCTCTCCATTTACTAAAAATTAGTTTGTTGGCAATGGCTAGTTGCATGGTATACCAAATGCCCCCGCTCTTCCTGTTATCATATTGATTACCGAGTGCAACGGCCCGATCAAATAATTTTCTTTTAATGCCTGTTAGTTCAGTGCCTTTGGTCATTATTTTCTCGTATACTTTTTCCAATAAACGGGGCACAGTACAAAATAAATTAGGTTTTATTTCTTTTAAATTTTCTGCTATAGTATCAAGGCTTTCAGCATAATAAATAGAAATGCCGCTGGTGATATAAATATAGGATACCATCCTTTCAAAAATATGATTGAGTGGTAAGAAACTCAACGCTCTTGAAGTAATATTATCTTTAAAGGGAAAAGTTTTTTTTGAATTTATTACATTACTTACAATGTTACGGTGGCTTAGCATAACCCCTTTAGGTGTACCTGTAGTACCGGAAGTGTAAATAATGGTGGCACAATGCTGCGATAAAATAGTTTGCTTTAATTCACTGAGTCCGGAATCTTTTACCGCATCTGGTAATGCCAGTATTTCTTTCCAGTGGTCAACATCCGGCAACTCATCAAAGCTATAAATATTTTGTAAAGTAGGTACCCTGTTGCGAATGCTATTGACCTTTGCTAAAATTTCTTGACCACTTATAAAAGCCAGTTTTACAGTTGCATCATTAAAAATAAATTCAAGCTCATTTACATTTGTAGTTGGATAAATAGGGCAAAGTGTGGCTCCAATTTGCTGACAGGCCAAATCCAGAATAAGCCATTCAGGCCGGTTTTTACTTACCAATGCAATCTTATCCTGGTTTTCTACAGTCATATCATGGCCGCTAATTCCCAGGTTAAGTAAACCAACGCTTAATTGATCTACCAATGCTTTTACATTGTCCGTACTGTATAATTTCCATACACCATCCTCTTTCCCCGCAAGCATATCAGCTTTCGGAAAACTGTCTATCTGGTATTGAAGAAAATCAAATATTCTTGACTGTTCGTTCATCATAAGCAATCGTTAACTATAGACTAAAACAAAATATTCAGTTTTTATTTTTTAACTTTTCATACTCCTTCTCTACCAGGTCTTGTTTACCTCCGCCATAAGCATTCAGGTATTGAAATAATAACCCAATACCCCATCCAAGCGCACTCCAAACAGGCCATGGCATTTCAAGGTTTATGCCCCTTCTTCCGGCAGTAAACCACCAGATAAACCATAGTAAACCATTTATTACAAAGTAAGATACCAGGCTACGCTGAAAGGCGGCCCGTTTCTTTGCTATTTCCCAAAGTTGTTCATCCCGTTGTGGTTCCATAATTTTAATTTACCCGAAAACTAAGGTAAATAAAATAAATCATCCTGTTTACTTGTGCAGATAATTAAAATGCAGAAGGGCTGATTATTTATTAGGTAGATTTTAAATTTCTACTCCTTGTAATACTGTGCAGCAGGCAACTTAAATATGCGGCCTTTTTGAAAATGGCTAAAATCGTTGTAGTCTGTTGAATGGGCAAGTGTCCAGTTTTGATAGGAAGCAAGATTTTGTACGGAGCCAAATATCCACTGGTTATAAGCATCAAACATTCCTTCCTGTAATAACTGTTTTTGCAGTTCAAATAACCGGAAAGGAAATTTAGCTTCATAATCGTGGGCCCAGTCTAAAATAAAACGTGTTCTTATCATTGTAAGCGATTCTGAATTTATTCCCGAAGCAGCAATACTGCTTTGCTTATTCATGGTGGCAATAAAAGCGGCGGCAAATTTATTATTATCTTTTATTTCTTTAGCAATATTGGTATCGGTAAAAAGCTTTTTATAACTCTCTAATAAAATAGTTTTTATTTCAGGCGCACGGGCACTCATTGGCTCCATGTTTACAAATATTTCACCGTACAAAATACTCCATACTTTATCTGTAGTTAAATAATAAAACTTACAGGCATTGTAATAATTTTTTGAATAGTTAGGGTCAATCTCAATTCCCTTTTCCCATTGCCTGATGGCTGAATAATCCTTTTGTGCCCAAAGCAATTCGCCCAGCTCATTGTATAAGGGCCCGCTTACAGGAAACTTTTTTATTCCTTTGCGGTATAATTTTTCACACTCTTTTGTCTGGTCAAGTTGCTGATAAATAATGCCGGCAATCTGGTAGCATTGGTCATCTGCATTTTCCCTGTCAAGCAAAGGTTTAATTAATTCAAGCGCCTTGTTATTATCTTTTTGCATATAATAACCCATCGCAAGATCTTTTAAGAGATCAATATTTTTAGGCTCCAGTTGTGTAGCCCTGTTTAATACCAACACTGCATTAGCATAATCGCCCTGCTGCATAAACGATCTCGCAGTTGCTTGCAATTCCGAAGCAGTTTGGGCAAAACTATTTTGTACAAAAACGAAAAATACCGTTAAACAGCAGAGTGTTCTTATTGATTTCATTTATTAAAAATACAGTGAAATAATTACAAATAAGTGTGTAGCAATTTTACATATTAGATGTATCAAATATCAGGTTTGTAAGAAGCCCGTCCCTTAGCTTAGGTTCAAACCAGGTGCTTTTTGGCGGCATTACATTACCACTGTCGGCTATATCAAATAATTGCTGAATGCTTACCGGGTGCAGGCTGATAGCAATAGCCATCTCACCACTATCCACTCTTTTTTCCAGTTCGCCAAGGCCACGTATGCCGCCAACAAAATCAATTCGCTGGTCTATACGCTGATCTTTAATATTCAGTATTGGGTCTAAGAAATTATCTTGTAAAATAGTTACATCCAAAATACCTATCGGGTCAGTTGTGAAGGCCCCTTCTTTTGCGGTTAATTTATACCATTGTTTACCGGCATACAAACCAAACTGGTGTAATGCGGATGGAGAAAAAGCCTGCGGCACATCCTCTATCAAAAATTTTTCAGCGGCTTTGTTTAATAATTCTTCTACACTTAAACCGTTCAAATCTTTTACCAGCCTGTTATAATCCATTATCAGCAACTGGTTGGCAGGAAATAATGTAGTTAAAAAAATGTCTGCGCCGGCGGGTGCATTTTTACCCAGCGCCACACGTACTTTAGCAGCCGATGCTGCCCGGTGATGCCCATCTGCAATATAGGTGCAAGGCACTTCTGTTTTAAAAATGTCAGATATTTTAATGATGATATCGTTGTCATTTATGATCCAGATAGTATGCTGTATATGATCGTCTGCCAATAAATCATATACGGGGTTTTTTTCTGTTTTCCAGTTGTGAATAAGCCCATCTATTTCGTTCACATTTTTATAGGCTAAAAAAACATTCCCGGTTTGTGCACCGGTTGTTTTAATATGATTGATCCTATCCAATTCTTTTTCCGGCCTTGTAAACTCATGTTTTTTGATGAGGTCTTTTTCGTAATCATCAACACTACTTCCACACACCAAACCTGTTTGGCTTTTACCATTCATGATTAACTGGTAAATATAGTAGCAGGGTTTGCTTTCCCTGAACAGAATATTACGGCTGATAAATGCATGCAGGTTATCTTTAGCCCTGTCATACACCAGTTGAGAATGACTGTCTGTGTTATCCGGCAAATCAATTTCACTCTTGGTTATGTGTAAAAAACTGCTGGGATTACCCTGTGCTTCTACTTTTGCTTCCTTGCTGTTGAGTACATCGTAGGGGCGGCTGGCAACTTGCTTTGCATGTTGAGCCTGCGGTCTTAAGGCTTTAAAGGGCTTAATAGTGATCATGTTCAATAATTATCTTTCGTAATTGTTAGCAAAGTTTTTATCCGTTTGTTACTGCAAATTCTTTCATCGCCTGCACCAAAACCTCTACACTGGATATGGGCAATGCATTGTATAAAGATGCCCTGAAACCACCTACCAGCCTGTGTCCTTTGATACCTGCAATCCCCTTCTCTTTAGTAAAATTTAAAAAGGCTTCCTCTAAAGAAGTATCCTTCATTACAAAACAAACATTCATTTTACTTCTGTCTTCTTTAGCAACAGTGCCGGTAAACAAGGGATTGCTGTCAATTTCCTGGTATAATAAAACTGCTTTGGCATCATTTAATTTTTCTACTGCCGCTATACCACCCAGGGCCTTCAACCAGCGAAGCGTTAGCATACATACAAACACTGCAAAAACGGGCGGTGTATTTAACATGCTGCCTTCTTTAATATGGTTGCGGTAATCCATTATTGTTGGAATGGCACGTTTTACTTTGCCTAAAATATTTTTGTTCACTACCAGTAAATTTACCCCTGCAGGGCCCATATTTTTTTGGGCGCCTGCATAAATCAAATCAAATGCATTAAAATCAATTACACGGCTAAAAATATCACTACTCATATCCCCTACCAAAGGGATACTTGTTTTAGGAATTTTTTGCCATTGGCTTCCGTAAATAGTATTGTTGGTAGTGATGTGAAAATATTTTGCATCATTGGGTACAGCAAAATCTTTGGGTATGATGGTGTAGTTACTTTCTTTACCGGTGCACACTACTTCCACCTTGCCAAATAATTTTGCTTCCTTAATCGCCTTAATTCCCCACACCCCGGTATCGGCATAAGCTGCTGTTTCCTTATCATCTAACAAATTCATCGGCACCTGCATAAATTGTGTAGATGCCCCGCCATGTAAAAACAGCACTTCGTGGTCGGCATCCAGTTGCATCAATTCTTTCACCAAAGCCCTTGCCTCATCCATCACCGCTTGAAAAGTGGAAGTACGGTGACCAATCTCTAAAATAGATAAACCACTATTTTGATAATTAAGTACTGCCTCAGATGCTTGTTGAAAAACTTCTTTGGGTAATATAGATGGGCCTGCGTTAAAATTGTGTACCATACAACTCCTTTCTCCTTAAAGGTAATTTTTGACTTCTATTCTAAAATTATTTTTGCAAAAATAACGAATGGATGAGGAAGAAAAATTTGAATTATTAAATTAATAAAAAGAAGCTTTTTAAAAAATCTCTGCAATTGAAAAATTGGGTGCGTTGCCTTAAGGCCGTGCTTTCCGATACAAGTCCTCACTACGCTGTGTTACACTAAAGCAAAGTTCCGGGCTTTTCGTTTCGATCCCTATCGAAACACCAAGCTGAACATTAAATTTGTTATTGCCAAAACAAAAACGAAATGCTAACCAGTGTGGATTTCAATTCTTCCCCCTCATAGCGTCTACTCTTCCTGTTTTCCAATCATCTTGCTGCCCACTCGCCATTGGGTATTTAATTCGTCGAACTCTTTGGCATCTGAGGCTGAGAAAGCTTGCTTTGATAACCCTTTAAGATCTGGCTGGCCTGCGTTAACCCAGGCAGTATACCAAAAAGAAGCCACCGCAAAGATGGACTGTCGCATCCTTCTTTCAATCATGCCTTCTAGTTTTTTATTAAAAGCAATGGTAAAAGCCCAAGAGTATTGTCTTATCACCACACCGTTTCGGTTTTCAAAGGCATATTTTTGATCAGCACCAAATTGTTTGGTAAGCTCTTTTTCAAAATTTAAAACAGAATCAGCAGCCTTGGCACTTTCCAGTACACGAGCCCAGGTAAAACCTACCGGATCGGTTATATAAATTGCCTTACCAATAAAAAAATCAAATTCCTTTTCTGCTAATAATTCAGGCACCCGGCTTTCCCAAAAACCATGTATGCCTCTTTGGTTGGTGTATTGGCCGTTATGATTACTGTTTGCGTGCAGGGGCACATGAGCGTCGGCAATATAATGGCCAAGCTCAGCGCTGTTCTTCATTATTTTAGTAAAGTTCTTTTCTTTAAAAGCAGCCGTCAGCCTGCCTAACATTACTTGTATATGCCAGGGAACAATGCCATATCCTTTCAATGAATCTTCACCAAACTTATCTACTGCATCTTTCCATTTATGTGGTAAACTTACAAAAGGATAAACTCCGTAATGATCAATATCTATATAATGCCGGGGCCCCTCATCCTTAACAGCATAGCGGCGTTTATCAGGATCTACCGCATGCTCACCAATAAAATTTATATTGGGTTTATATAACACCATCATTTCCGGCGGCAATAAAAAAGTAGCATAATAATTTATTTTTTGATGGGCATAAAACCCCCAGCAAAAACAATTGATTGTTATACAGCAAAAGGCAGTTACTAAAATTATTCGCTTCATTTTTATTTTGAGGACAGAAATTACTATAAGTTACCCGGTCATTTTTGCAGGTCCTTAAAACATAACAGCTATCCTGTAGGTTCTACCACATCAGTTACCCCCCCGCTAACTGCAAACTTCATGGTTTGTGCAGCACTGATGTTGGTAATAGGTTTTATCCTGTTTTTTGGAATAATATAAACGTTACCTGCCACCGAATACGACATTGGAACATACACGGCTACATAATCTTTAAAGCCAAATTCTACCATGTCATCTTGTGTTACAAAACCAATGCGCCATACATCATTGTCATCTACATTGGCCAGCACATTTTTGGTAAACTTTTTTTTCTCCCCGGCAAAGGCTTCAAAAAAATCTTTTAAGGTTGAATAGATAAATTTTATTCCGGGCGTTTTTTCCAGCACCTTATCAAACACTTCCACAATTTTAGTAAAAATAAACGAAGAAGATACATAGCCAACAAGCAGCACCAGCGAAATAACTACCACAAAACCAACCCCCGGTATACTTCTGATATGGCCATGGTTATCTTCCATCAGTGCAGGAAAAATTACATGTACCATATTGGGCAAAATGCCATCTATAAATCCAAATACGGCAGCAATAGCCCAAAAGGTAATGGCAATGGGTGCAAGTATCAATACGCCCTGTAAAAAATATCCAAACAGTCTTTTATAAGTGAACGGTTGTTTCATAAAAAATATTTAGTAACCAAAGATACTTTATTGAGGTGCATTGCAAATTTTCCCATTTGTTCCGGGTCTTTTAAAACTCCTTTTGCTTCAAAAAAATTTGACAGTTAGACAATTACACTCCGGTAAATTACAATGCCCAATATGAAGAAATTGTTATAAATGGCAAAAAAAAATGATGGAAACTTTGGTTACATTAAAAGTTTCCGTAGTTTTGCACCTGATTATGGCAGATATAGAAACAGGGTTACGGATAAAGCAAAAGGCGCACGAACTTTTTATGCAGTACGGGTTACGCAGTATAAGTATGGATGATATTGCCACCAGCCTTGGCATCAGTAAAAAAACAATTTACCAGTATTTTGCCGATAAGGATGAACTCGTGGATGCTGTGGTGGACGTGGAATTCAGAAAAAATGAAACTATTTGCGAATACGACAGGAGTAATTCTAAAAATGCAGTACACGAAATTTTTATGGCCATGGATATGGTGGTTGAAATGTTCAGTAGCATGAACCCTTCGCTGGTTTTTGATATGCAGAAATATTATCCAAAAGCCTTTCAAAAATTTCACAAACATAAAAATGACTATCTGTATAATGTAATACGCGATAATATTATAAGGGGTGTAAGTGAAGAATTGTACCGGCCCGAATTGAATATAGATATCATTGCAAGGTTTAGGGTAGAAAGTATTATGATCCCTTTTAATCCTGAGTTTTATACAAAACTGAAATATAACCTTGCAGAAATAGAAGAAGAATTTATCCTTCATTTTCTTTTTGGAATGGCTTCTTTAAAAGGATATAAAATGATTGTAAAATACCAACAAGAGCGAATAAATAAAAGCAAAGATGGAAAGAAATAAAATGAAAAAAATAATGATGCTGGCAACAGTGGCCTTGTTATTATCAGGCAGTGCCGCATGGGCGCAAAAAGCGAATGAATTTTCTTTAAAGCAGGCAGCAGACTATGGTTTAAAAAATGCCGTGCAGGTAAAAAATGCTTTACTCGATGTGTTGATACAGCAGCAAACCAACAGGGATATAACATCTGCAGCTTATCCCGATATAAAAGCTACCGGTTCCTTTAATGATTATCTGAATATACCTACTTCCTTATTACCTGGTGAATTTTTTGGAGGGGCACCCGGTAGTTTTATTCCTGTAAAATTTGGTACCAAGTATTCAGCAGCTGGTGGTATATCACTCAGCCAGGTTCTATTTGACGGACAGGTATTTGTTGGATTGCAGGCACGCAAAACAAGTATTGATGCCCGGCAAAAAGCTGCTGAAGTAACACAGGAAAATATTAAGGCAAATATTTATAAAATATATTATCAACTGGTAGTAAGTAAAACGCAGATCGATTTGTTGGATGCAAATATTACAAGGTTGCAAAAATTAGATCATGATACCAGGGAAATTTATAAAAATGGATTTGCAGAAAAGGTAGATGTTGATAAATTAACCGTACAGATCGCTAACCTGCAAACAGAAAAATTAAAAGCACTCAATAGTGTTGCCAACGGTTATACCGGTTTAAAGGTTTTGATGGGCATGCCTGTCAAAGACAGCCTGGTTTTAACAGATACCCTTAGTGAAACCCAGATAAAAGAAAATATTTTAGAAAGCATCGATTATAAATACAATGATCGCAAGGAGTATCAGCTACTGGAGTTAACTAATAAACTAAATGCCTACAATATTAAAAGGTATAAGCTAAGCCAGATACCAGTTTTAAACTTCAATGCAAATTATAGCAAGCAGGCGCAAAGAACTGAATTTGATTTTTTTAAAAGCAGCGGAGATTGGTTTACCACTTCTTTTATAGGGCTTAACCTAAACGTACCAATTTTTAAAGGGTTTAGCGCCAGGGCAAAAATTGCTAAATCAAAATTAGAATTGCAACAAACACAAAACCAGCTGGAGGGCTTAAAAATAACTATTGACAACGATGTGGAAGTGGCTAAAAATAATTTTACAACAGCTACCGCTACCATGGATTATCAGAAAAAAAATATGGCTTTGGCAGAACTGGTGTATGACCAAACTAAAAAGAAATACGAAATAGGCACCGGAAGTTCAACAGAAATTAATTCGGCCCAGGTTGATTTAAAAACTGCACAAACAAATTATATCAATGCATTGTACGATGCCATTATTGCCAGGGTCGATCTTTTAAAAGCCACCGGCAAATTATAAATTAAATAAATGACCAATAAAACTAACAACGTGTTTAAATTAATTAACCATACAAGTATGAAACAATATTTAATAATTAGTGCTGCGGCGCTGGTGATTTTATCAGGTTGCGGTGATAGTAAAAAAGATGGCAATGCGGATTTGAATGATAAAAAAGTTGCTCTTGAAAAACTAAAATCGGATAAGGATAAGATTGACGGAAAAATCAGCAGCCTTGAAAAAGACATTGCCAAACTGGATACCAGTGCAGCCAATGCACCGAAAACAAAACTGGTGGCAGTGCAAACTATAGCTGTGGCTGATTTTATGCATTACATAGAACTGCAAGGACATATAGAAGCAGAAAACGTAAGTTACATAACACCCCGTGGTGGCCCGGGACAGGTTAAAGCCATTTATGTAAAACAAGGCCAGCAGGTTAAGAAAGGCCAATTGTTATTAAGGCTGGATGATGCTGTTATACAACAAAATGTTGTGGCGGCAAGGCAGGGTTTGGAAAGCATTAAAACGCAACTGAGCTACGCAAAAAATATTTTCCAGCGTCAGAAAAATTTGTGGGACCAGGGCATTGGTACCGAAGTACAACTGATTACTGCAAAAAACAATGTGGCTACGCTGGAAAACCAGTTGCAGGCCAGCCAGGAAAATGTAAAATCAATCCAGGTACAATCAAGCACAGCCATGGTTTACAGTGATGTAAATGGTGTTGCAGATATGATGACTGTAAAAGTTGGGGAGTTATTTGGTGCAGCCGGCAGTGGTGTTATAAAAATAGTCAACAACTCTTTATTAAAAGTTATCAGCAATATTCCTGAAAATTATTTGGGTACGGTGCATGTTGGAAGTACAGTGGTAGTTCAGATGCCCGACATTGGTAAAACCATCAATGCAACCGTTAGTTTTGTTGGTGCTTCTATAGATATTATTAACAGGGGTTTTGTAGTAGAAGCAAAACTGTCGCCTGATGCTGCGTTAAAACCAAACCAAATAGCCCTGCTAAAAATTAAAGATTATGCCGCAGCTGGTGGCATTGCTATTCCTTTAAACACTCTGCAGAATGATGAAAAAGGAAAATTTGTAATGGTAGCCAGTACAGAAAATGGTAAACTGATTGCCCATAAACGCAATGTAAACATTGGCTTGCTAAGCGGAGATCTGTTAGAAGTAAAAACAGGGTTAAAGGCAGGAGATGTATTAATTACTGAAGGGTATGGAAGTTTGTATGAAGGACAATTGCTTACGTTGAAATAAAATCCTTCATCTCTATGGGAAATAAAACAATGCTTATAACGCATACCCGATATGCAAATAAAAAAAGGGAAAAATATAAAATATGATTTCTGAATTTGTTAATATGGTGACAAGTGGTTACGATAATGTAACCAAACAATTTAAGCCCACGACGTGGAGCATAAAAAACAAAACCTCTATTTACCTGGTGATGTTGTTTGTATCGCTGGCTGGTATTTACCAGTTTGTAACACTGCCTAAAGAACAGTTTCCGGATATTGTTATCCCTACCATTTATGTGCAAACCATTTATGTAGGCAACTCTCCAAAGGATATTGAAAACCTTGTTACCAGGCCCATCGAAAAACAAGTTAAAGGTATAACTGGTGCCAAGATTAATAAATTTACCAGTACATCGCAGCAGGATTATTCTGCCATTATTGTGGAGTTTGATACAAAGGTAAAAACAGAAGTGGCTCTGCAAAAAGTAAAGGATGCCATTGACAAAGCCAAGCAGGATCTGCCTACAGACCTTACGCAGGAACCCACCGCACTGGAGGTAAACCTGAGTGACCAGCCCATCATGTATGTAAACTTAAGTGGTGATTATGATATGGTGCGCTTGAAAAAATTTGCAGACGACCTGAAGGATAAATTAGAAGATCTTCCCCAGATAAACCGTATTGATATTGTAGGTGCTCCGGAAAGAGAGTTCCAGATTAATGTAGATAACTACCGCATGCAAACTGCAGGTGTTACTTTTGATGATATTAGCAATGCAGTGCAACGTGAAAACATGGATATCTCCGGCGGCTTGCTTGATGTAGGTACTATGAAACGTAACCTGCAGTTAAAGGGACAATTTAAAACAAAGTATGATATTGAAGAAGTGCTGGTTCGCAATACCGGTGGATTTCCAATATATTTAAAAGATATTGCTGTTATAAAGGATACCACCAAAGATGCAGAAAGTTTTGCCCGCCTGGATGGTAAAAATGTTGTTACACTTAACATCATCAAACGCAGTGGCGAAAACTTAATTGAAACAAGTGCAGGCGTTAAAAAAACGGTTGAAGAAGCAAAAGGAGTTTTATATCCTACCAATTTAAAAACAGTTATCACCGGCGACCAGAGTGTTAAAACAAAGACCTCTTTTAACGACCTGGTAAATTCTATTATTATAGGATTTATTTTAGTACTGATTGTATTGATGTTCTTTATGGGTGTTACCAATGCCTTCTTTGTGGCACTGTCTGTGCCGCTGAGTATGTTTGTGGCCTTTGTATTTTTGCCTGGTGCAGATCTTATCATTGGCTCTCACGTTACGCTCAATTTTATTGTGCTCTTTGCCCTGTTATTCGGGTTGGGTATTATAGTGGATGACGCCATTGTGGTGATAGAAAATACCCACCGCATATTTGTAGAAGGTAAGGGAAAAATGTCTATCAACGCCGCAGCTAAAATGGCTGCAGGCGAAGTATTTATACCGGTACTGGCAGGTACCCTAACCACACTGGCGCCTTTCTTTCCTCTCCTGTTCTGGCCGGGTATTATCGGGCGGTTCATGGTGTATTTACCTACCATGCTTATTTTTACTTTGGCTGCATCACTACTGGTGGCGTTTATAATGAACCCTGTTTTTGCGGTTGATTTTATGAACCATCCCGAAGGTGAAACCAAAGAGCCTAAATCGGCTATCTTTAAAAAACCAATTTTCTGGATTATAATAGCCGCAGGCATTGTATTAGATTTGATGGGTGCTACCTTCCTCGGTAACCTGTTACTTTTCTTCATGATACTGGTGTTGGCAAACCGCTATTTTCTTACCGATGCCATTTATTATTTTCAAAATCATGCCCTGCCCTGGATCATGGGACATTACGAAAACCTGCTCCGCTGGGCATTAAAAGGCTGGAGGCCCGTACATCTTTTGTTAGGTACAATCGGTTTACTGATTATCTCTCTGATTGTATTTGTTGCATCCGTAAAAAGTAACCGGGTAGGCATCGTGTTTTTTCCCAAGGCCGATCCCAACCAGATTTATGTGTATGTTAAATTACCGGTTGGTACAAGTGTTCAATACACAGATTCTATTGTACAGGTATTGGAAAACAGAGTGAATAAAGTGCTGGGTGTTGATGCAGGCAAAAAAAATCCGGTTGTCGAAAGTATTATCAGTAACATAGCCATCGGTGCAAGTGACCCTGCCAGTGGCGACAGAAGTACAAGAAGCGAACTGGGAAGGATACAGGTCTCTTTTGTAGAATTTGAAAAAAGGCATGGCGTATCTACACGTCCTTACCTTGATCAGGTACGTGCAGAAATGAAAGGTATCCCTGGAGCGGAGATCAGTGTTGACCAGGAAGGCAGTGGCCCACCTACAGACCCGCCGATAAATATTGAAATAGCAAGTGAAGATTTTGATGACCTGGTAAAGACTGCTGTTAACCTTAAAAATTATTTAGACTCCATACAGGTGCCCGGTGTAGAAGAATTAAAAATGGATGTTGACCTTAACAATCCAGAAATTACTTTGACCGTTGACCGTGAGCGTGCATTGATACAGGGTGTATCATCCGCACAGATAGGGCAGGCCATCCGTACCGGATTATTTGGTAAGGAAGTATCAAAAATTAAAGAAGGAAAAGACGAATATAAAATTCAGTTGCGCAACAATGAAATGCAGCGTAAAGATCTTAGCAACCTCTTAAATATGCGGGTGTCGTTTAGAGATATGGCAGTTGGCGGTGCCGTAAAAAACATTCCCATTAGTGCCCTGGTTAAGATAGAACCTACCAGCACCTTCGGAAGTATAAAACGCAAAAACCAAAAAAGGTTAATTACGCTTCGCTCCAATGTATTAACCACCAAAGGCTATAATGCTACCGCAGTAAACCAGATAATTACAAAATATATTGATGCCTTTCCAAAAAAGGCAGAAGGTGTTACTATCAAACAAACAGGCGAAGGAGAACAGCAGGCAGAAACGGTAACTTTTCTGGCAACCGCACTTGTTATAGCTTTAATGATGATTTTATTTGTATTGGTAATTCAGTTTAATAGTGTAAGCAAACCCATCATTATTTTAACAGAGATTATTTTTAGTGTAATCGGTGTGCTACTTGGTTTCTCAATCACCGGTATGGAAGTATCCGGCTTAATGACAGGCCTGGGTATTGTTGGCCTGGCAGGTATAGTGGTAAAAAATGGTATCCTGGTAATTGAGTTTGCAGATGTATTAAGGAGCCGGGGAGTAAAAACAAAAGAAGCCATCATACAGGCAGGCAAAACACGTATCATCCCTGTATTACTTACCGCACTGGCTGCCATCCTTGCTTTCATCCCCATTGCCGTTGGTTTCAACATCAATTTTGTAACCTTGTTCTCCGAGTTAAATCCGCATATT
>JANYFT010000383.1 GCA_025359625.1 Ferruginibacter sp. | reverse complement strand
AGGCGTGGTAGATATACCTTTCTTCTTGTTCAGGCTGCACAAACTTTTTGCTTAGTCCCCACAAGATTAATGTGAGCCGTTTATTTATAGAGATTGAATCAAAGCGGCGCCGGTGTTTTCAACATATTCAAGCCTGATGGTATAGGAAAATAAGAAAAAGGCTCCTGATTTTTCAGCTGTTCTTTAGCCATGTTTTTGGTAACCCTGTCGCAACTGATAAATGCAAGAGAGGCAATACAAAACAGAAAGACCTTTACCCAGTTTTCATAATTTTTGGATTGAATAGTAGTTGTATAATTTCTAAAATGAAATAGGTAAATTGGCAATGCGCCAAAACCCTTTCTTCTTTTTTTTAATTGCTTATCAGTTACAAAAGTTCTCAACGCTACAAAGGCCACCATTAAAGCTTTTAATCACAAGCCAATATTTTTTTAAATGTTACGGCCACTTCAATGGCAAAAATATAGATTACAGTACTGCTTTTATTGTGTTATTACAAAATGTCGTGTCGGTTCTAAAATTCCTAAATAATGATGTGCTATTCTATCATCATTGCCATTCACATTGTACTTAATAATCAATCACCTGTTCTTCCATTATCACCGGCATTTTTCTAAACTCATATTGCTGGTTGCGCAACTGCGGCTCAAACCCAGCTTCCCTGATGGCATCCTGTATACCCTTGCTTGTAAAGCGGTGTGGGGCTCCTGCGGCACTTACTACATTTTCTTCAATCATTATGCTGCCAAAATCGTTGGCACCCGCATTTAAGCACAACTGTGCAGTTTTTTTACCCACCGTTAACCAGCTGGCCTGAATGTTTTTTATATTTGGCAACATGATACGGCTCATGGCAATCATGCGTATATATTCTTCTGCAGTAGTTAAATTATGTACACCCCTTATTCTTGCCAATAAGGTATCCACGTCTTGAAATGTCCAGGGAATAAAGGCAATAAAGCCTTTGGTATTTTCAGGTTTGCGGCTTTGTACTTCTCTAAGTTTTGCTAAATGTTCAAAACGTTCTGTAATAGTTTCCACATGCCCAAACATCATCGTGGCACTTGTAGTGAGATTTAATTTGTGGGCTTCGTGCATTATATCCAGCCATTCCTGGCTGCCACATTTTCCTTTGCTGATGAGGCGTCTCACTCTATCTGTTAGTATTTCGGCACCAGGGCCTGGTAAACTATCAAGGCCTGCTTCTTTTAATGCCATCAATACTTCCCGGTGAGTGCTTTTTTCCAGTTTGGTAATATGTGCTACTTCCGGCGGGCCAAGTGTATGCAATTTAATATTGGGATAAAGACTTTTTAATTCTTTAAAAAGGTGTACATAATAAGTAAGTCCAAGGTCGGGATGATGGCCACCCTGCAACAACAATTGCTCGCCACCGTAGCGAATAGTTTCATCAATTTTTCTTTTGTAAGTTTCAATGTCGGTAATATAAGCATCTGCATGGCCGGGGATGCGATAAAAATTGCAAAATTTACAATTGGCAATACAAACATTGGTGGTGTTTATATTTCTGTCAATTATCCAGGTTACTTTGCCATGGGGCACCTGCTGTATTCTTAATTCATTGGCTACATACATTAACTCGCCCAGAGAGGCATGTTCAAATAAATAAACGCCTTCGGCTACCGTCAAAAATTCAAAGTTGAGTGCTCTTTGATATAAGTTGTTTAATTCCATAAAACCTTTTGAATAATAAGTAACAAAATTACACTCATTAGGTTGTATATTTAAAAACGGGTAAATAATTATAACTTGCCTGTAACTAATTGTACACCTTTACGCCATATTGATGCTGCACAAATTTTCATTGGTAAATAGTCCTTACAAGATGACAAATCAATATCGTTGTTAATTGATAAATAGTTATTGAATGAGAAAAATTATTTGTATAGTAATTGCTGCATTTTTTAATATGCTCTGCTATGGACAGGAATTATTATCTCCCCAGCCCCAGGCAAAACTTCTTGCCCGATTTCCATTTTCTCAATATAGCGGCGGTGTAATGGTGGTAAAAGCTAAGTTCAATAATATACCCGATTCATTTAATTTTATTTTAGACACGGGCAGCGGTGGTATTTCGCTTGATTCTTCTACCTGTGCCAAGCACAACATACCACTCAGGGCAACTGACACTGTTATAACGGGTATGGGAGATAGCCATAAAGTTAGCTTTGTATTTAACCAGACCCTGCATTTTCCAGGACTAACAGTTGACAGGTTAAATTTTCATGTAAACGACTATGATGTGTTAACTAGTGTATACGGCGAAAAAATTGATGGTATTATAGGGTATAGTTTTTTTAGACGGTATATTGTAAAAATAAACTTTGACAGTTCAATGATGGAAGTGTTTAGCCCCGGCGAAATGGAGTATCCCAAATATGGCAGTTTATTGCATCCCGTTTTTACTACATTGCCCATTCAAAACCTGACTATCAAAGACAAACGAAAAATTGATTTCAATTTTTATTTTGATACAGGCGCTGGTCTTTGTTTTTTAATGAGCGATCGTTTTTCAAAAGACAGTGGTATATTGTTGCCAAAACGAAAACCCTTATTTACACAGGCAGAAGGAATGGGAGGTAAAATTCAAATGCGTATGACCGTTGTAAAAATGGTGCAGATAGGCCGCTATAAATTCAGAAACGTACCTACTTATTTATATAGTGATGAATACAATGTAACTTCTTATCCCAATGTTGGGGGCCTGGTAGGTAACGATTTATTCAGGCGTTTTAACCTCATCATCAATTATCCCAAAAGAGAAATTCATTTGATGCCTAATAGTCATTTTAATGATCTTTTCGATTATGCCTACACGGGTATGGCTACCTACTATGTTAACGGGCTTATTTTAGTAGATGATGTAATTGCAGATTCGCCTGCAGAAAAGGCCGGCATTTTAAAAGATGATATTATTGTTAGTGTTAACAACAATTTTAGTAACAATATAATGCAGTATAAAGATATTTTGCAGACTGAAAGGGAAAAAATTAAAATAATAGTAAGGCGCAAGGGTGAATTAATACAACTATCTATAAGACCGAAAAGTATTTTATAGCACTATTTTATAGCAACTCTGCTTAACTTTGCCCATGATTGAGTACGAAAAGTTTACCCTTGGTAACGGGTTAAGGGTATTGGTGCACCAGGATAAAAGCACTCCAATGGCTGTAGTGAATGTTATTTACGATGTAGGTGCAAGAGACGAAAATCCGGATAAAACCGGTTTCGCACATTTGTTTGAACATCTGATGTTTGGCGGAAGCATTAACATTCCCATCTATGATGAACCGCTGCAGGTTGCAGGAGGCGAAAACAATGCGTTTACTACCAACGATCTTACCAACTATTATTGCCAGTTACCGGCAGAAAACATTGAAACTGCATTTTGGCTGGAAAGCGACCGAATGCTAAGCCTGGCATTTGATAAAAAAAGTTTGGAAGTGCAGCGTAAAGTGGTGTGCGAAGAATTTAAAGAACATTATATCAATAAACCCTATGGCGATGTATGGCATAAGATGAGAGAATTGGCTTACAGTAAACATCCCTATCGCTGGATGACGATTGGCAAAGAGTTGAAACATGTAGAAGATGCTACATTACAGGATGTAAAAGATTTTTTCTTTAAACACTACACACCCATTAATGCTGTATTGGTGGTAGCTGGAAATGTAACCACAGATGCAGTAAAAATACTGGCCGAAAAATGGTTCGGGCCAATACCCCCCGGTACAAAATATAATCGTAACCTACCGGTTGAACCGGTACAAACTGCCCCCAGATCGCAGGAGGTGAAGGCAAATGTGCCAATAGATGCTTTGTACAAATGCTGGCATATCTGTTCCCGGTTAGATAAGCGGTATTATGTAACCGACCTGATAACAGAAATTTTAAGCGGCGGGGGTTCATCCCGTTTATTTCAGGCACTGGTAAAAGAGAAGCAATTGTTTAGTAATATTGAATGTTCCCACTCTGGCAGCACAGATGCCGGATTGCTTAGTATTGAAGGCAAACTGGTAAAAGGGGTAGCCATGAAAGATGCAGAAGCGGCTTTGATGAAAGAGATTTATACACTACAGCAAAAAGGCATTACAGAAAAAGAGTTACAAAAAGTAAAGAACAAAACAGAAAGTATGCTGGCCTTTGAAGATATGAGTGTAATGAGCCGTGCCACCAACCTTGCCATGTACGAATTGCTGGGAGATGCAGACCTGATTAATACAGAATTAAGCTTATACCAGGCGGTTACTACAGAAGAGCTAATGACAGAAAGTAAAGCCATCTTTAATGAGAATAATTGCAACACGTTGTATTATTATTCTAACAACTAAACAAAAAATCCTTTTTAATAGGGATAAGAAAAGAAGAAAAAAGTTACATGATAGACAGAACGACCGCTCCTCAAATAAAAGATGCCATAGAATTTGACCTTCATTTAAAACCATATCAAAAAATGGTGTTGGATAACGGAATTGAAGTGTACACTATTGATGCTGGTGCCCAGCAAGTTCTACAATTGGAAATGGTTTTTTATGCAGGCAATAATTTCGAAAAAAACAATGCCGTAGCTGCAGCCACCAGCTACATGTTAAAGAATGGAACATCCACTAAAACAGCATTCGAAATAAATGAACATTTTGAATATTATGGTGCTTATTGCAACAGGACCTGTCAAAATGAAACCGCTTCTGTATCGTTGCATACTTTAACAAAGCACTTGTCCGTAATACTTTCTGTAGTAAAAGAAATGATAACCGATTCCATTTTTCCGGAAGAGGAATTGGCTATTTACAAACAAAATAGTAAACAAAAATTATCTGTTAATTTGCAAAAATGCGATTTTGTTGCTAACCGGTTAATTGATGCTTACTTGTTTGGCGAACAACATCCTTACGGTAAATATATTGTAGCAGCAGACTATGATGCATTAACAACAGTCCGGTTAAAAGATCATTTTCAGCAATATTATTTAAATGGCCATTGTGTAATTTTTGTTGCCGGAAAATTGCCCGCTGATTTATTTGATTTATTAAACACACAATTTGGCAAGCTTGCAATAAAACCAGAGAAACACAAAACTACAAATAGTGTAGCGCCAGCCGCTACAAAAAAATACCGCATTAATAACGATGCCGAAGGTGTGCAGGGAGCTATAAGGATTGGCAGGGAATTCCCCAACCGGCTTCACCCCGATTTTATGAAAATGATGGTGCTCAATACTGTTTTTGGCGGCTTTTTCGGCAGCAGGTTAATGAGTAATATTAGGGAAGAAAAAGGCTACACGTATGGCATACATAGTTATGTGCAAAATCATTTTCAGGATACTGCTTTTTTAATTAGTACCGAAGCAGGTAAAGACGTTGCCGAAGCAACCGTGGAAGAGATCTATAAAGAGATGGAACTGCTAAGAGAAGAATTAATAGATGAGGAAGAGTTGCTGTTGGTACGCAATTATTTAATAGGAAATATTTTAGGCGATCTTGACGGGCCTTTCCACATCATTGGCCGCTGGAAAAATATTATACTCAATAATCTGGATGAGCAATATTTTTATGACTCTATTAAAATGATCAAGACTATTCCGGCAGAAGAACTGAAAGAGCTGGCGAATAAATATTTACAGCCAGAAGACTTTTATGAATTAATTGTAATTTAGAAAAAAAATCAAGTACTGCTTAATCATCAGCATGCAGCATGTTTGCACCAACATCGTCACTAATAAAAGCCAACACTAAATACGCTTATTTTCCTTCACAAAATATGGGCATCAACTATGAAATTTTTTTATAAAATATTAATTTCTGCAGTGAATGTTTTTCTACTTGCTGCGATATTACCAGGCGTTGATATTGCAGATAATAATATTTTTACCGCAGTTATTGTAGCTTTTGTATTGGCCGTGCTGGATACTATTATAAAACCTTTACTCATCCTGCTTACACTCCCTGCTACCATTCTTACACTCGGCCTTTTTTTATTTGTAATCAATGCCTGTATCATTTTACTCGATGCCCACTTTGTTCATGGCTTTAAGATAGATAGTTTTTGGCACGCCATGTTATTCAGTATTTTACTTTCCTTTTTTAATTCGTTTGTAATTAAAAGAGCATTCCCTGATGATAAGAAAAAGTAATTATTTTCCGGACAAATCTAAAGCCTCCCTGCCCTCCAAAGCAGGGTTCTGTCTCTGCTACTTTGCCGTGTGTTTTAAATACGCAATATGGTAATCTTCTAAAAGAATATTTTGAAACTAAAGTGAATAATAGAAAACCCTTTTAATAATCAAACGCCAAAGAACCATCCCTTTAAAGGGCAGGGAGGCTTTCCTTTGGAGGGAAGCGAGGCCTTCCGTTTGCACGCTCAATAACATCCGTTAACTTCACATCCTGATTAATATAAATAAACAAACGGTATGCATTTCCATAGAAAAAATTATTCCGATGAAGATTTGATTAGCCTTTATAAAAACCTGATGCTTCCACGAATGATAGAAGAAAAGATGCTGGTATTATTAAGGCAGGGAAAAATTTCAAAATGGTTTAGCGGCATTGGCCAGGAGGCTATCTCAGTAGGCGTTACCCTGGCAATGCAACCCAACGAATGGATTATGCCACTGCACCGCAATTTAGGTGTTTTCACTGCCCGGAATATGCCGCTACATAAATTGTTTAAACAATGGCAGGGTAGTAAAGATGGGTATAGTAAAGGCCGGGAAAGAAGCTTTCACTTTGGCAGTAAGCAACATCATATCTGCGGTATGATATCTCACCTTGGGCCACAACTGGCGGTAGCAGATGGCGTGGCGTTAGCTTATAAATTGAGTGAAAATAATAAAGTGGCTGTTGCCTTTACAGGCGATGGTGGCACAAGCGAAGGCGATTTTCATGAAGCATTAAATGTGGCTGCTGTATGGGATCTTCCCGTAATTTTTATTATTGAAAACAATGGCTATGGATTAAGCACACCGGTAAACGAACAGTACCGCTGCTTTAGCCTGGTAGAAAAAGCCCGTGGCTATGGCATGGAAGGCATACAGATAGATGGCAATAATATTTTGGAAGTGTACGATACTATAAAAGGGGTTAGGGATTATTGTATTACCCACCAAAAACCTTACCTGATTGAATGCATGACTTTTAGAATGCGTGGCCACGAGGAAGCCAGTGGCACAAAGTATGTACCGGCTCATTTATTTGATCTGTGGCAACAAAAAGATTCCATCAAAAACTACCAGGATTATTTGCTGGCGCAGTCAGTAATTAATGAACAAACCATTACGGATATACGCAATGAGATCAGGGATCATATAGAAGCCGAATTAAAAATGGGTTACGCCTCAACACCCATCATAGCGGATACAGATAAAGAGTTGGAAGATGTATATGCTTACCCAAATCAACCACCTGTTTATTTTAAACCGTTGCCGGGTAAACCCCCTCCTGAAAAGCGTTTTATTGATGGCATAAAAGAAGGGCTATATCAATCCATGCAGCAACATCCCAACCTCGTTTTAATGGGACAGGATATTGCCGAATATGGTGGCGCTTTTAAAATAACCGAAGGTTTTATAGAAGCTTTTGGTAAGGCAAGGGTACGCAATACACCCATTTGCGAAAGCGCCATTGTTGGTGTTGGCCTTGGCCTGTCGCTACAGGGATACAAAGCCATGATGGAAATGCAGTTTGCAGATTTTGTTACTGTTGGATTTAACCAGATCATTAATAACCTGGCAAAAATACATTACCGCTGGGGGCAAAATGCGGATGTCGTCATTCGTATGCCAACAGGAGGCGGTGTAGGCGCAGGGCCTTTTCACAGCCAAAGTAATGAAGCTTGGTTTGTGCATACACCAGGGTTAAAAGTAGTGTACCCATCTACACCAATGGATGCCAAAGGATTATTGATCGCCGCCATCAACGACCCTAACCCGGTATTATTTTTTGAACACAAAGCTTTGTACAGAAGCATCACCGGCCCGGTACCGGAAGAATATTTTGAAATTGAAATTGGTAAAGCAAGACTGGTACAAACCGGCGATGACCTTACCATCATAACTTATGGCGCAGGTGTTCATTGGGCCATGCAATATGCAAAAGACCACCCGCCCATTTCAATTTATATTGTTGACCTGAGAACACTGCTGCCATTAGATTATGAAGCGATGCAAATAGCAGTAGAAGCAACCGGCAAAGTATTGCTCCTGCACGAGGATACATTAACCGGCGGCATCGGCGGAGAGATAGCTGCATGGATTGGCGAAAATTGTTTTGAACAGCTGGATGCACCCATCATGCGTTGCGGAAGTTTGGATAGCCCCATTCCATTTAATACTGAGCTGGAGAAAAACTTTATGGCTTACAGCAGGCTGGATGAATGTGTGGAAAAATTGATGAATTATTAGAGAGTAATTGATAGCAGGGCCGTACATAACAGGGTTCCTGCGCCTGCTGGCTTTATTCAAAATTTATATCAGGCATGTCTTTGGGTGCACTTCTATTCCTTCTGCTAATTCAATCAGTGTGGCAATGTCAGATTTGCTTTATTGTTTTCAAGTTTACTAATCTTCCTATAATCAACATCACAACAGGAGGATAATTCCCGCTGGCTTGCTTCTGCAGTTTAATCAACTGGGCAGCAAATTTCCAAACTTTTAATTTCCTTTTCCCGAGAGCCGTTGTTGGACTTACCAACAACCAAAGTAATTAAGCATACCGGCATTGATGATTATAACATGCTAACCCATTGCAGGAATCATTTTTTTTTTCGATTTAAATGTTGGTCCTTAAGACCAACATTGGCTTTTTCGGAATTTGAAAAAGTATTAAGTAAATAGAGAGGGATACCAACAAAGGCAGAGAGGTATTGTGTGTTACCGGTATAACCAATTAATAAAAGTATTGCTATAAAAAGTTGTTTCTTCATCATTTATTTTTTGGAAACAGGAAGATAATTATTTGTGTGCTATTCCTGTAGCATTTTATGCATGAACCGTACGATGGTAAACTCAGCAGGACGCAACACAGCCATGCCAATTTCAACAATCATTCTTCCTTCTAGTATATCCTGCGCTGTCATTGTTTCTCCAAGACCAACATGAACAAAAAAAGCATTGTTGGTAGTGGTGCCTATCAGTGCCCCGGCTTTCCACTGCTGGGTACAAAAATCGTTGATCATCGCTTTTATCCTCCGCCAGGTATCGGTATCATTTGGTTCAAAAACAAATTGCGCTGTCGCCTGCTTTACCGATGCTTCCACCATCATAAAAAAACGCCGCACAGAAATGTACCGCCATTCATTATCATTGCCAGCGAGTGTCCGGGCACCCCAGATGATGGCCGGGTCCCTGCCGGCGAAGCTGCGTATTGCGTTAATTGATCTACCAGTGTCAGCATCAATATTTAATCCATCCTGCTCTGAATCTGTAATGGTTAAAGCAGGTTTTTCGGCCGACGTAATATTTATATTGGCAGGAGATTTCCATACGCCCCTTGCATTATCTACCTGTGTATAAATTCCTGCCGCGGCAGCCGAAGCCGGCATTAAAAGCAGCAGTTCGCTGATGGCTTTTTTTGCTAATAAGTAAACAGTATTGTTGATGGTTGCTAACTGGGCTAATGTTCCCGTTAATGAAGTATTGCCTTTGGCTTTTATGACCACTGACGCATCATCGTATCTATAAAGAAGCCGGATATACAATTGCGGATAGTAAGCAGCCGCATAGCTTAGCACATCGGTTGTCCCAAAATTATAATTTCTTATCACAGTAACATTATTAAAGGCAGGATTGGTATTCATCCAAACATCCATGATGGTAAACTTGTCTTTTTGTTCGGCACATTGCAGCATGGCTGCTTTATGGATATCATAATAAGCTGACGCAGTTTTTACATGTATGGCATCCGGAAAAAGAATCAGTGTCACTTCGCTTATAGCTGCAATAGCAGTTAATCCTTTTTTAAGTTCAGCAGTTTTTACAACAGGGCTTGTTGAATAACTGCCCACCGAAACAATATAGCAAGGCCCGCCACCATTGGCAAAAAAAAGCTGTAGTGCATGATGCATCGTGTAAGCCGATGGCTTTTTAATGGCCGCTGAGGTTTGTATGCTGGCAGGAACAGTAGTATCCACGAAAACTGTTATGCCTTTTTCAGGAAATGATAAACCAAAATACTGTTCATATTCTATGATGGATTCTATTTTTTTAGGTGCATGCAATAAGTCGCCCGGTTGTTGCCATTGTGCTTTTTCTGTGTAGCCAATAAAAACAGGAACGGCTGTTTCAACCGATGCAATGGAAGAGGGCAGCTTTGGGATCTCTTCAATATAGACTCCCGGAGTTTGACTGGTTGCCATAAATAATTGTTTTAAAGATGTGCAGGAAAAAATCGTTCTACTAAAGTTAATTGAATTGACTAAAGTATGGATTTGAAGCGTCAGTATTTTTCTTCAGGAACGCTGGCATGTGTGTTATGGGAATGCTCTTATCTTTCCTTAACAAGGCTTGCAGGATTTAAAAATGCCTGCGATTTCTTTGCACCTAATCTGCCATTCTAAAACTTCTCCGTCTCTGCATGAATTTTATTACGCTAAAATTTTGCACAAATTGCAGGATGGCCGGCTATTTGAGAAAGTTATTTAATTTACAACAACTACTCGTTGGAAAGAATAAACTTTAAGGAGTTGCTGTGATAAAATTTGTATTTCCCTTCAAGATCGGCAGCGAGTCCTTCATAACTATTCTTCCTGGTTGTTAGTCTCTGCGGTGAAGAGACTTCGCCTGAGAATTTTTAATTCGGGGGGAACTCGGATTGGAAAAAAGTTGTTTCTTCATTATTTGTTTTTTTGGAAACAGGAAGATAATTATTTGTGTCCTTATCAGGATTAATTTTGGGGGTGCTGTTTTATTTTTATTGTTGTCTGCGATTAGCTGGTAAAAATCGTTTATCTGAAAATAATTTCTTCTAACCGACAAATCTTTAGAAAACCTTATCAAAAGGGAGTAGATTTTTGAGGTCTTAACAAAAGTGAAGTTTTTGATTTTGTAAATAATTTTGCAAAATTGTGAATTACTGGAGAGGAAATGATAAATTTGTTTCAAACTGATATAATGGCTATTAAGAATCTATATAGTCCGTTAAGATATCCTGGTGGTAAGGGTAAAATGTCACCTTTCTTTAAGGATGTAATTGAAACTAATAATTTAAGAGGTTGTACTTATTACGAATTGTATGCAGGTGGTTCTGCGATTGCTTTAGATTTATTGCTATCTAATATTGTACAGCAAATAGTTTTGAATGATGCAGATTATCACATTTATTCTTTTTGGAATAGTGTTTTAAATGACACAGATAATTTTCTGAAAAAGTTAAAAAATTGTATAGTTTCAATACAATCGTGGAAAAGACATAGAAATATATATTTGGACTATACCAATCATTCAGAATTAGATGTAGGATTTTCTACATTTTTTTTGAATAGATGTAATCGTTCGGGAATTTTAACCAAGGCTGGTCCAATCGGAGGAATTGAGCAAAAAGGAAATTATTTAATAAATGCTAGATTTAATAAAAAGGAACTTATACAAAGAATTAATAAAATAGCTTTGCGTAGGAATGATATAAGTGTTTTTAATCTGGATACTTTAAATTTTATACAACAATTCCATGAACAGCTAAATAACCTAACTAGTTTTATATACATGGATCCGCCATATTATCAAAAAGGCGGAACACTTTATTTAAATCATTATTCACATCAGGACCATGTTAATATTGCTAATGAGTTAGAAGGAATGCGTAATTTAAAGTGGATTGTAACATATGATCATGTGCCTGAAATTGAAAATCTATATTCTACATTTAGAACTACTTCTTTCAGTTTGAATTACAGTTTGCAAAAAATAAGAAAAGCAAAAGAAATTATGATATTATCAGATAATATTCTGCTACCATCCAATTTTTTGTTACAGGCTAATTCAAATCAACTAAACATGGCTGTATAAATTTTTATGGAAAAAATAATACCTATCCTTACTAAAGACTTGCATCTTGATTGGGATAATCCCAGACTGGCTGAATTTAAATTAAAAAAGGCTGATTCACCCAAGGAGTTATATCACTTACTTTGGGATGAAATGGCTTTGGATGAGATTGTTATTTCTATCACAGCACATGGATTTTTTGAAACTGAACCCTTGCTTGTAACAAAAGAGGATGGTAAAACTATTGTTGTAGAAGGCAATAGAAGATTGTCAGCTGTAAATATTATACTTGATCCTTCCTTAGTAGATAATAAAATTTCTAAAAATATTCTCGATAAAATAACACCAGAATTAAAACAGTCATTAGCAACTTTACCGGCAATTGAACTTAATTCAAGAGAGGATGCATGGCGTTTTATAGGCTTTAAACATATTAATGGTGCTGCAAAATGGAATAGTTTTGCTAAGGCTATTTATATTGAGAAGGTACATGATGAATATGGTATTTCTCTTGATGAAATAGCTTACCAAGTTGGAGATACACACAAAACAGTCCAAAAACTTTATCAAGGTATAAGAGTTCTGCAACAGGCTGAAGAATGGAAGGTTTTTGATAGAGAAGATATAGCAAAGAGAAGGTTGTATTTTTCTCACTTATATACTGCAATTCAATATGAAGGATACAAAGAATATCTCGGAATTGGAAATGTAGATAATGAAAATAAAAACCCGGTTCCCGTAGAGAAAAAAAATGAGCTTGGAGAGGTTCTTACATGGCTATATGGCAGTAAAAAAAGAGGTATTGAACCTGTAATTAAATCGCAAAATCCTGATTTACGTTATTTAGAAAAAATTCTTCCCAATACTGAAGCTGTATCTGCATTACGATCGGGCTATAGCTTAGAGCAAGCATTTGAAATATCGATGCCGTCTTCTACTGTATTTATTGAAAATCTATTAGCTTCAAAACGACATTTGCAAAAAGCATGGTCAACAGTTACAACTGGTTACGAAGGTGATAAAGAAACATTAAGTTCAGCATTTGAGTTTGTAAATTTGGCTGACAAACTTTATGAAACAATGACTGAAATACGTAATAAAAAATCTGGTATCGGAAATAAAAATAGACCAGCCCCTGAAGATATAAAATGATATGCCCTACAAAATAGCAGATAAATTACCAAGTACTAAAGCTACAACCGTTGAGATAGCCGATTTTATTGAAATAGAGTGTTTGAAAAAAGAAAATCTAAAATTTTCTTCTCTTTCAGCAATTAAATCTGTTGATGTAGCTGACGACTATCAAGAAGATGAAGTCGATGAGGATTATTTTGTCCGAGATAATGTTGAGGAGAAAAGAATTGATGATGCCTTTGATGAAGTAGAATTAAGAGATAAATATTGTGGTAGCAAATATCCGTTTGTTCTAAAAAATGCCCTTATTGAAGCTGATTTTAATAATCCCACTCTTAGTATTGTTTATATCTATTTACTTTTGGCAACCCGACTCAAAATGGGGGGCAAAAATATGGAGAGAACTTTCAATAGTATTGATGGAAGTTTACTTTTTGAAAAACTGTGCAAGATTATTCTTTCAAACTTTTGGGGTGAAAGGTCAAAATCAATATTATTTGGCACATCCGCATCAGGAGGCTTTTCCGGAAAAGTAGAAGAATTAATTATTGAATTAAATGAAGGTGGAGCTTTTAAAAATCGAAATGGGGTCACTCCAAGTGCAAATGACGATAACTTAGATGTGGTAGTATGGAATGGATTTACTGATGAACGATGTTCACAGCTTATCGGTTTTGCACAATGTAAAACAGGCGATAGTTGGAAAGAAGATTTAGGCCAATTAAATCCAGGTGTTTTTATTAATAGGTGGTTTTCAGATTCAACAAGTATTAATCCTATTAATGTCTTCATGGTAGCAGATATTGTAAGGGATGAATTTTTTACAACAGCTAATGGGTTACTATTTTTTGATAGATGCAGGATTATGGATTATTTGCCAGACTCAATTGATAATTCTTTGCTCTCTGAAATAAAATTATGGCTTAAAGGTGCAGCATT
>JANYFT010000370.1 GCA_025359625.1 Ferruginibacter sp. | reverse complement strand
TTAAATAGTTTTATTAAATTCTTTAAAAAGGAACTGCCATATTTTTTCGGCTTCAATAAAAAATAAAATAGGGTAAATTATGAGTATAAAGCTTCGTCTTATTGTGATGAATTTTTTTCAATTTTTTATCTGGGGTTCCTGGCTTATTACTATTGGCGCTTATTGGTTTCAAACTTTACCAAAACTTTACCCGGCTATTGACCCCGCCACCCATTCAAGCGTATGGACAGGATCTGCCTTTGGGGCTCTTTTTTCCACTATGGGCATAGCCTCACTTTTTATGCCGGCACTATTAGGAATTATTGCCGACAAATGGATTAATGCGGAAAAGTTATATGGGATATGCCATATTTTGGGAGCTGTGACACTTTTTACAATGCCTATGGTAAAAGATCCGGCAACCATGTTTGTGGTGCTGTTAATTAATATGTGTTTTTATATGCCAACGCTTGCATTGTCCATCACAGTGGCCTATACAGCTTTAAAAAATAAAGGCAAGGATGTAGTTATAAATTATCCGCCGATAAGGGTTTTTGGAACGATTGGTTTTATTGCTGCTTTATGGACCGTAAGCCTGCTTCATTTTGAAACTTCCGCTAATCAGTTTTACGTAGCTTCCGCCGCTTCTTTATTTTTAGGTTTATACGCTTTCAGTTTGCCAAAATGCCCGCCACAACTGGGCCTTAAACAAAATAAGTCTATTGTTGATGTATTAGGCTTTACTTCTTTTTCGCTTTTTAAAGATCGTAAAATGGCACTCTTTTTTATTTTTGCGATGTTGTTGGGCGCAGCTCTGCAATTAACCAATGCTTATGGCGATACCTTCCTGCACGATTTTGCCACCGTGGATAAATACAAAGACCTGACAGCGGTAAAATATCCTGCCATCATCATGTCTATCTCTCAAATTTCTGAAACACTTTTTATTTTAGCGATCCCCCTTTTTTTAAGAAGATTTGGAATAAAATATGTGATGTTTTTTAGTATGGTTGCGTGGGTATTCAGGTTTGGCTTGTTCGCTTATGGTAACCCCGGAGACGGGCTTTGGATGATCATTCTTTCCTGTATTGTATATGGAATGGCCTTTGACTTTTTCAATATCTCTGGTTCTCTTTTTGTAGAAACACAAAGTGACCCTGCCATCAGGGCCAGCACCCAGGGACTTTTTATGATGATGACTAACGGCTTTGGTGCGGTTATAGGAAGTTCTGTGAGTGGCGTTATCTTACAAAAATATTTTACGCATCCTGATAACAGCAAAGACTGGTATGGAATATGGATGGCATTTGCAGGATATGCCCTGGTGATTGCTATTATATTTTTACTTGTATTTAAACACAGGCATGATCCCAATGCAATAAAAAATATTCATGCAGATACTGTGTTGATTAACGAATAAGTGAGCCCAGCAGTAAAATAAAAATCCCCGGTAACACCAGGGATTTTTTTACTTACATCAGCAGAGCTGATCTGTATATTTTGATAGGGAATTATTTATGCTGATCTATCTTTTTTACAAAATTTGCTTTTGGTTGTGCGCCAACTAATTTGTCAACTACCTGTCCGCCTTTTACAAAAAGGATTGCAGGAATGCTGGTGATACCATAGTTCATAGATATTTGTGGATTGTGGTCAACATTAACTTTGCCTACATTAACTTTTCCATCATATTCTTTTGACAGTTCTTCAATTACCGGGCCTATTGCACGGCATGGACCGCACCATTCTGCCCAAAAATCTATTACTGATAATTTATCTGAATCTAAAACTTCTGTCTGGAAGTTTGCGTCAGTGAATTCGTGTGCCATAATTATTATTTTAGAATTAATTTTTATAAAGAAAGACAAAAATACATCCAAATTTTTAAATATGTTGGAATGACATATTCACAATCCATTTGGCAGTGTTGATATCAGTTTGTTGTCACAAAGACATTCCTATTCCACCCCTATCCCCTAAAGGGGGACCAAAGATTATAGAAGGGACTGCATCATCCCCCTTTAAGGGATAGGGGTGGAATAGGAATGTCTTTGTGACAACAAATTGATATCAACACTGCCAAATGGAGTGTGAATATGTCATTCCAA
>JANYFT010000330.1 GCA_025359625.1 Ferruginibacter sp. | reverse complement strand
GCCTCAATGCAACGAAACAAAGCCTCAATGCAACGAGACATAGCCTCAATGCAACGAAACATAGCCTCAATGCAACGAGACAAAGCCTCAATGCAACGAGACAAAGCCTTTTGTTTGTGAAGCATAAAACCCCATTTCTGTGCATCCGGATACCATTTACAGGAGGTTGGCAGATGATCTTTTGATTGCGTGTTTTTACTCTTTTTTAAAAAAATATATAACGTCGGATGACGTTGAGTGACATGCCCACAATAAAACTAATAGCGTTTTGTTATACCCCTCTGCAATTTTGCAATTATTATTCAATTCTTTACTTATGAAGATGCCCAGCATCAACACCAGCTTTTCGAGATTATCGGATGCCGATTTTTCAACACAGGCAGGTCATATTAATATTAGTATGATGGACAATGTGAATTTTGCAACCCCCAACCCCACCCTTAAGGAACTGAACGATGCTGTAACCCGGTACAGCAACGCTCTGTTGGCTGCAAAAGACCTTGGCAAAAATGCAGTAGCTGAAAAAAATGAGAGCCGCCTTGGCCTGGAGGACCTGCTGAAACTGCTTAGCCTCTACATTATGAATGTAGCCAATGGCAGCGTTACAGTACTTACCAGCAGTGGCTACCCGCTCACCAAAGACAGGGAACCCAGCCACCTTGGTACACCGGATGCCCCTACCCTTAGCAACGGTATTACACCAGGCAGCCTTGTATGTGACCTACCGACTGTAACAGGCGGCAAGGGCTACAACCACCAGATGGCTTTTGAGTTGCCTACCGAAAGCACGTTGTGGACAACCAACATTGCCACTACCAGTAAATTTACCTTTTCTGGCCTTCAGGCGGGTAAGCAATACTGGGTAAGGGTTGCCGTGAGCGGCTCCAGAAAACAACTTGCCTACAGTTCTGTAGTTAGTCAGTTTGCACAGTGAGTGTGCAGTAACTCAAAAAAAAATGGCAGCCCGGAATGCTGCCGTTTTTTTTGTTGTATAGTAGGATGGTTAAATTGTTTTTTTGTTGAATTGTTTTATTGTGTTGTGTAAACCTCACCTGTTAATGATTGCTATGTTTATTGATGCTTCAAAAACATGTAGGGCGATACGCTATTTAAACTTATCTATTCTGTTGATTTATGGTTGCTATAAACCATTTAATAAAATATCGTATAACCATTTAACAAACTCAACAATACAACCATTAAGCTCTTAAACCATCAACAATTTTTGGAGCCAATAAAAAAATCTTCTCAAAAACTTGCATTTATCCAATAAATTTTTTTTATTTATATTTTATTTTTCTTTCCTCTGTGCCACCTGATCGTTTTATATCTTAACCTTAAAAACAATTTGATCAATGTGTGCCAAACTTAACAACCCTGTACCTAAGGAGTATGTACCTAAAAAAAATGCCCCAATCCCTACTTTTTTCACTGACGAGAAATTAGTGTCTAACAAAGCGGCGGCCGAAACTTTAGGCCTCACGCTGCGTATGCTGAAAACCTGCAGAGAAAAGGAGGAGATAGCGTGTATTAAGTGCCCTGTAAATGGCCGGATAAGTTTTCACCCTGCAGACCTGAGAGATTACCTGCTGAACAACCGTCATTTGGGGCCAAGGAAAAGGGCGTAACCCCATGCTCGCCAAATGTGTTGCAGAGCCTTTTTATTTGAAGAGCCAATGTTGTATTGTTGGAGTGTTTTACTGTTGTATTATTTTGTTGTGAATCGCTATTATGATAGCCGATCAATTTGCTTTTTCTAAAAACAAACTTACCACACAACTATTTCACCTTTTTAATAGATTGCTGATCAATAAATATCTGTTGGTTTACGCCTCACTTTACCATTGCTTTTTGTTGTAAGTTCACGCTTGCAAACTTTACAATAAACAAGATGGAAAAACTGTCTCAACGAATCATTGCTTTTAATAAGAACCGCCTGCCTGAAATGGTACAGTTAAAATATGAAGCGATGACCGAAAACGTTTTCAGGTTTTATCGTGGCACCAACCATATTTTTTACGAAGATCTTAAAAATGCCAGTCAGCAAATTGTTGCACCCTTAAGCTGGATAAGTGGCGATTTGCACCTGGAGAATTTTGGCAGTTATTCTGGCGATAACAGGCTGGTATATTTTGATCTGAATGATTTTGATGAGGCGATACTTGCACCCTGCAGCCATGAATTGCTGCGAATAGTTACCAGTATTTTTATAGCTTTTGAATCGCTTAAGATAGCGCAAAAAAAAGCATTGAATATGGCAGAGCTTTTTATAAAAAAATATGCTTACCATCTTTCATTGGGTAAATCGGCACATATAGAACGGCAGACGGCGCAGGGAATAGTTAGTGATTTTTTACAATTCGCCGGCAAGCGTAATCAGCAAACTATACTGGATAAACGTACCATTTCAAAAAAGCACCGATTAGAAATATTGCTGGATGACCCAAGGCATTTTGAATTGAAGAAAAAATTAAAAAAAGAATTATTCGATCATATAACTGTATGGTTAAAAAATGATGGAAAAAGCCCCTATAATTATAGGGTGATTGATGGTGTTTTCAGGCTGGCCGGCACCAGCAGTGTGGGATTAAAACGATACGCATTTCTTCTTAAATCCTTAAATGATGAGGGCGAAAAGTATTTGCTTATAGATATGAAACAATCAATACCATCATCCTTACAAAAATATATAAAAGTAAAACAACCCGCCTGGCATTCGGAAGCCGAAAGGATAGTGAGTATAC
>JANYFT010000319.1 GCA_025359625.1 Ferruginibacter sp. | reverse complement strand
TAGACACTATTTCCCATGACATAAAAAATCCACTTACTAATTTAGTATTGGCTATAGAGTTATTTAAAAATGTTTCTCCACACGAGGAAAAAGAATTCCAATTTCTTTTAAAAATAGTTGACAGTGCATTAACGAAAATGCATAAGCTCATTAATGAATTAACCGACGTAAGAAAGGAGGAACATAAATATAAAGCGGAAGAAGAATTGCTGAATTTTGAACATATATTGGAAGATGTTCGTCTTACGCTGAGTGATAATATTATTGCTGCAAATGCAATAATCACAAGTGAAATCAATATTTCTGAGATAACTTTTTCCCGAAGAAAATTAAGAAGCATCATTTATAACTTGATAAATAATGCAATAAAATTTAAGTCGCCAGATCGACCACCTAAAATTGTTGTTACTACTTACAGGGAGAATGATTATGTTGTAATCTCAGTAAAAGATAATGGCAAGGGTATTGATGAGAGTAAATTTGAAGCAATATTTTCAAAGTATTACAGATTAGAAAATGCTATTGAGGGTTCGGGCATAGGATTGTATTTAGTTAAAGAAATTGTTAACAATGCAGGTGGAAAGGTTTTATTAGAAAGCCAGTTAGACAAAGGAACGGAATTCAAGGTTTACTTAAAAATAGAATAGAAATGTCAGGCGGTCGAAGGCTATAGTTTACGTTGGGTTTGGTGTTATTGGGATTGACGTTTTCAAATATACCTATAACGCCAATGAATGTTTCTGACGCTTAATTATAGAGATAGAATTTATTTACCCCACCGATATGTATTTATGGACAGGCCTGCAAGATCTAAAACCCTGTCAACAACTGTTGCGGCTACTTCTTCCAAGGTTTTTGGTTTGCTGTAAAAAGAAGGTGTAGCAGGGCAAATAATTCCACCTGCCAGTGTTATAGTTTCCATATTACGGATATGGATAAGGTTGTAAGGCGTATCTCTCACTACAGCAATTAATTTTCGTCTTTCTTTTAAAATAACATCCGCCGCCCTGGTGATAAGGTCATTGCTGATGCCGCCGGCAATTCTCCCCAATGTGCCCATGCTACAGGGTATGATGATCATAATATCGTACTGGCCTGAGCCGGAGGCAAAAGGTGCCATAAAATCCTGCAGGGTATAAAATTTAACCGGGTAGTTTTTATACGCATCGTTATCCAATTCTGTTTTCCAAACTTCTTTGGCGTTTTCAGTTAATACAACCGACAGGTCGGCCCATTGCTCTTTAATGGACAATAATTTATCTAACAAAACTTTCGAATAAATGGAGCCGCTTGCCCCCGTAACTGCTACAACAATTTTATGCATTGGTTTGTCGTTATGTGATCGTCTAAAGCTACTAAACAATTATTGTATGCAAAAGGTTACCCGTTTTTTAATTATTGCAGTATTATTTTTTACAGCGGTTTCTTTTATGCCCCTAAAAAAAGAAAAAGTACAATGGCTTACAGTATCCGAATTGCAGGAAGCCTATAGTAAAAATCCAAAACCAGTATTGGTAGATGTGTACACCAGTTGGTGTGGATGGTGCAAGGTAATGGATAAAGAAACTTACAGCAATGCAAATGTAGCCGCCTATATCAATGAACATTATTATGCGGTTAAGTTTAATGCAGAGCAAAAACAGTCAGTAGAATGGAATGGTAAAAAGTTTGATTATAACCGGCAGAACAAAGTGAACGACCTGGCAGTTTATTTATGCTCCGGGCAACTGAGTTTTCCTACAACAGTATTCTTAACAGATTTAAATGCCCGGCCGGCAACACTTTCAGGATATTTGAAAGCAAAGGAAATTGAGCCGCCATTAAAATATTTTGGTGAAGGCGCATTTAAAACACAAAATTTTCAGGAGTTCAATAAATCTTTTAGCCCTAGTTGGTAAATGATAGCTTCAGCAGTAAAACGTTATTTTAAAATCTGTTTAATAAATGGTTCCGAAACAGGCAGGCTTCCCCAGGGAAGCCTGTTTGTTTTGTGGAGATAGATAATTTAGTTTCAGCACTTCAGCAGATTTGCATAATTTGCTATTTATAAAAAATACTTTTTCGCATTTCAAAATTCCCATTGCGATTTTTATCACCACTAAATTGTAATTTCCGTTCTTAATAATTTTAATGAACGGTACACCAACGCTACAACGCCGGCTCGGGCTTTTTCATTCCACTGTTCTTAATATGATCGATATGGTTGGCATCGGTCCATTTGTAACATTACCTATTGTAATGGGATTAATGGGCGGTATGTTTTTATATGCCTGGATAGCGGGTGCCATCCTTTCTTTAATTGATGCGATGATATGGAGTGAACTGGGTGCAGCCTATCCTTTGGCAGGAGGCAGTTATAATTTTTTAAAAGAAGCCTATGGCAAAAATGGCATGGGCAGGCTGATGAGTTTTTTATACGTTTGGCAAACTGTAATACAAGCCCCGCTGGTAGCCGCTTCTGCTGCAATTGGGTTTTCCCAATACCTGGGTTATCTTGTTCATTTAGAAGAATGGCAGGCCAAAGCAGTATCTGCTGCCGTCATCATTTTTATCACATTTTTATTGTATAGGAAAATTGATAGCATCGGCAAAATAGGTGTGCTGCTATGGACGGGTGTACTGCTAACCCTTGGCTGGATCATCATCGGAGGTATTGCACACGGCAATTTTTTGCAACCTCTAAAAGACATCAACAACGATTTTAGCTGGGGGCAATTGGTTTCTTTTGTATTTGGCCAGGCCTGCGTAAAAACAATTTATAGTTACCTCGGTTATTATAATGTTTGTCATTTAGGCGGAGAAATAAAAGACCCCGGAAAAAATATTCCACGCAGCATGTTTATCTCTGTTATCGGCATAGCTATCTTGTATCTCGCCATGAATATGAGCGTAAGCAGTGTGATACCCTGGCAGGAAATAAAGCACTGGCAGGATACCAGCCAAAACAATTTTGTAGTAAGTACATTCCTGGAACGCCTTTATGGGCCAACCGCTGCAAAGGCAGGCACCGTAATGATCTTGTGGGTAGCACTGGCATCCTTATTTGCTGTAATGCTGGGCTATTCAAGAGTGCCTTATGCAGCAGCGGTTGACGGGGCTTTTTTTAAAATATTTGGCAAATTGCATCCCACAAAAAACTTCCCCTATATATCACTGTTAGTGCTGGCCGGCCTTGCTTTTGTATTTAGCCTAACGTTTAAAATGAAGCATATTATTGATGGCATTTTAGCCATGCGTATCATGGTGCAATTTGTAGGGCAGACACTAGGTGTAGTGCTGCTGCGTAAACGAAACGGAACCAAAAACCTGCCTTATAAAATGCCGCTTTATCCTTTACCGGTGCTGCTGGCAATAGCGATGTGGCTCTTTATTTTTTATGCTACGGGCCTCACAATAATTCTCTCTTTTTTAGTGGTATTTGGAAGTGGGCTGATTGTATATTTTGTAATGGCAAGTTTAAAAAAGCAATGGCCTTTTAAGGATAACGAAGTGTAGGAAAACACAGATGGTTTTAAGATAATATCCTGATTTAAATTGTTACTTTTATTTTCAACTGATATATAATTTTCTTATTTTAGTACCGGTTATATTTTACAATCTCTACTTTATGCAAAACAGAATTTTTTATTTTATTGTAATATCAGGCATTACAATTTTTTCTTTTGTAAGTTGTCAAAAGGATTATTCACCTACTATTGTTCCTACAACAGATAGTACTATAAAGCCGACAAATGACAGTACCCTTTTAAAGATGTATGTAAAGCTGGATACATCGCATACACCCGGCAGGGATACATTGGTTAAAATGGAGTTTGAGTATGATAATTTAAAACGAGTAAACCAGTTTAGGTATTCAGAATACGACAGTGCAACCGGTGAGTTTGATTACGAATTTAATTTCCAGTTTTTTTATAATGGTACAGATACATTACCATTTAAATCTATTAATGAGTATGGTTATAATTTTAATGCTCCCGGTGCAAGTACTATTAATTACACTTATAACCAAAATGGAGATGTAACCTATTATAAGGAAGTGTTTCTAAGAGGTGATAGTATAGTTACCAATAAATATTTTTCGGGTAATACTTTTAAAGCCATTACAAATTATTATCCTTATAATAATAACTTTCATTCTGACACAACCTTTCAGGTAGCAACTATTTTCAGTGATGATAATATTGTGCATGATGTGCACGAATTTCATGATCAGTATTTTGCGCAGAGTTTTTATAGAGAAGGTGTTTTTACCTACGATCTATTATTTGACACGTATATAAATCCATTCAAAAAATTAAATTTTTTCTTTAAGGCAGACAGATTCTTTTTCTGGGAAGGGTTTGAAGATTACCGCCGCGGTTACCTGTTAACCAGTGCCCAGAACAATATTACCCATTATACATTTAACCGTTCAAACGTTGATGGTTCTAATCCTGATAATGACTTTTTTGATGCCAACTATGCCTACAATGTCAATAACCTTCCAGTATCATCTCACTACACCATATCGCAATACGGCGAGCACAGAACATACTATGGAAAGGAACTGTATTTTTATACCCGGTAGATTTTATGCCGGTGTTTAGTTCAGAATGCTAAAAACAAATTCATCCAATATTTTTGTGATGTACCTTCGCGCTTATTAAAATAAGGTATATGGAATTTGTTGATTATTATAATATACTGGGCGTAGATAAAAAAGCTACGGAAGACGATATTAAAAAATCCTACAGGAAATTAGCAAGAAAATTGCATCCTGATTTGAACCCTAACGATAAGGATGCCCACAAAAAATTTCAACAGGTAAACGAAGCCAACGAAGTTTTAAGTGATGCTGAAAAGCGAAAGAAATACGATCAGTATGGAAAAGACTGGCAACATGCGGACCAGTTTGAACAACAACGCCGGTCGCAGCGGCAATCACCATTTTCTTCGGAAGGCCAGCAATTTAGTGGCGACCAGGAGGGAGATTTTTCAAGTTTTTTTGAATCTATGTTTGGAGGATCAGGCCGTAGCAGGCAAACAAAATTCAGGGGGCAGGATTATAATGCCGAATTGCAACTGGGCTTAACAAATGCCCTGGAGACCCACCAACAAACGCTGACTGTAAACGGAAAAAATATTCGCATCACCATCCCCGCCGGTGTAGAGAACGGGCAGGTAATAAAATTAAAAGGCCATGGTGCGCCAGGTGTAAATGGCGGGCCTGCCGGTGATTTGTTTATCACTTTTGTTATAGGTACACATCCTGGCTTTAAAAGGCTGGGCAATGATTTGTATACCCATGCTGTAATTGATTTGTACACAGCGCTGCTGGGTGGCGAAACAACCATTGAAACCCTTAAGGGAAAGGTAAAATTAAAAGTGAATGCGGAAACACAGTTTGGTACCAAGATAAGGTTGAAGGGAAAAGGTTTTCCGGTGTATAAAAAAGAAGGGGAGTTTGGTGACCTGTATGTTACTTACGATATAATTTTACCCACTAATTTAACCGACCGGCAGAAGGCTTTATTTACAGAATTATCACAGCTTACATAAAATTATCGTATGCCAACTACTCAACTGATAGCAGCCAATGAATTTTGTATTTATCACCATATAGAGTTGTCATTTATTTATTCATTGCAACAATCCGGCTTGATAGAAGTTACCGTGATAGAAGAAAAATTATTTGTGGAGGAAAGCCAATTGCCCCAATTGGAAAAAATGGTACGCCTTTATCAGGAAATGGATATTAACCTGGAAGGTATTGAAACCATCACCTATTTATTGCAGCGCATGCACGATATGCAACGGGAGATCGCAACATTGGAGAGCAGGCTGAGCATGTATGAAAATGAATAAACAAGTATTTAAAACGGAGACTTTAGGATGCTTACAATTTTCTTTTTTTCTGATTTGTTTATTTGGTGCCCTGAGAGTATAACTGCTGTTTATTTTTTAGAACTTACTTTTCCTTTCTTTGCCCATTTTTCTTTAACGTAGGCATAAGCTTTTTTTTCATCGGCCTCTATTGGATTTGCTTTGGCAAGGTATTCGGTATAATATTTTTTAGCCAGTGAAGTATTTTTTAAATTGATTTCACAAATACGGCCACTGTTATAATTCATAACCGGGTTCTTAAAAAAATAATAGGCCGTATCATAATTAGCCACCGCTTTTTTGTATTGCTTTAATGCTTCATAATTCAACGCAAGATTATAATAATACATTTCTGCATTTTTTGAAATGGATAGGCCTACACACGTTTTCAGCAAATCATTACTCCTGTAAAAATCTTTCAGGTTGGCCCATGCTTTCGCCTTATAAAAGAAAATATTTTCTACCAAAAAATTATTGTCTAATAAAAAATCACAAACACGGATACAATCTGCATACAATTTTAATTTATAGTACGATAAAAATACCATGGTTAAAGAACTCAGGGAGGCTTCCCCCAGGCGTATCAATCTTTCTCCAGGTAAAAACACCGTTTTATAATCTTCAGCTTCGTATGCAGAGCGTATCCTTAATTTTAAAAAAGAAATATTGATAGAATCCTTTTCCAGGCCGGCTTGTGTAATGCTATCAGCCCTTAAAAACATTTTATCTCCAATTAAAATATCTGCTAAACCAACGCCATTTTTATAATCGTTGGGTGACAGTTGATAAGCCTTGTTGTAATATAAAAGTGCAGAATCTTTTTTCTCTTTTCTCCTAAATAGTTCGGCCATACTCCGGTAATTAACAGCTTTATTTGGTTGTAAGTTTACAAGCCGGCGGGTAAATTGCAATGCCCTGTCGAGGCTTTCGTTTTTATTTATGATGGCCAGGTATTGAATGGCAGAAATATTGTTTGAGTCAATATTGAATATGTCCTGGTAATATTTTTCAGCAGCTTTGGTATTGTCAATCATATAATTTGCATAGCCTAAATAACCCAGCAACTGAATATTTTGCGTGTCAGCAGCAGCAACAGGTAATATATAACTGATGGATTCATCAAATTGCTGATTTTGAAAAAAATCCATTATTTTATTTTTATCTATAGAGGTGGATTGTGCGTAGGTGCTGCATAAAAACATTACAAAGACAAATAAAAAAAGAAGGGTAGCTTTCATAAACTGCTTATTAATTTTTACATAAGCAAAATACTATTTATATTGCTGTAATGCCAGGATAGCTTGACTTTTTATTTGGCATGTAATGCCAGCATGATAAAAGATTTACTTTTTGAACTCTCCAAAATGCCACAGTATTCCTGCAGGGTCGTGCAAAAAACATTCGCTTCCCCAATCATCGTATCTGATGGGTACCAGTTTAACCTCTTTATATTTATCCTGAAGACCAAGATTTTGCAGTTGAATAAAATATTCTTCAACATTATCAACCTCAACAAATATCATGGAATTGTTAATCCAATCCTCCAAATAATAATCCTGCAGGTAGAAGCCTAATGTGTCAAAAATTTTGAAGTACGACATACTTTTTGAAATTATGGATTCTTCAAACCCTAAGTCTTTGTAAAAATTTCTTGATTCTTCAAAATTTTTTGCGCCGATAAATGTTCTTACAGATTTTGCAAGGTGTTTCATTGTTTTAAAATTTTAAGTTATGTTTTATATGGATTTTTGTAAAAGTAAATATCTTAAAAATGAACTGCTGTAAATAGTTTTCTGTTTTGCTTTTTATTGCTTGGATCTGGTATGGTGAGAGACAGAACATGCTTGCACGGACAGGTTGAGGTTTTTATTTTGTGGCCATAATACCAATAAAGACAAGAGAGTAAAAATGATTTTACCATTCTTGAATTATAATGCCAACTTGTTCATCTTTTAATGCGAATTCTTTTGCACCCCATGGGCGAAGAGTAATTTCCTTAAGGTTTGGATGAAGAAATTCAGGATGAAATTTAGAAACCTTATCATAAACTTCTTCAATATTTTTAGTAACTAACCTAAACTCGGGATTATGTTCTTTAGCAAGTTCTGCATTTTCAAAAAGATTTATACATAATCCATCTTTTTCCAATACACAAAATGGTTGGCTGGATTTTATTTCATCATGTCCAATAGTAAAACCCAAACAGTCGACAAACAACTTCAAACCAGCAGTAACATTGACATAAAAAACATTTGGAACTAGTTTTTCAAAATTCATTGCTTAATTTTTTTCTTTTTACCAAGAAGTGTCTTTACAATTACCGCTAAGGTTTGTATTGCCGCAACTAAAAATAACCCATTGCGCTAAGACAACCAAAAGCTTGGAAATTATTTTGGTCAGGATTTTCACAACTACAACCCCGAGTAATAATCGTACCCCTGTTCGGCCCAATAATCCGGCAAGCGTTCTTCACTAAAAGAAATAGAGCCTATCCTTTTTAAATTTTTGATACCATATTTTACCGGTATAATAAGCCGCAGCGGCTGGCCATGTTTTACCGGTAAAGGTTGGCCATTTACTTCGTATGCCAGCAGGGTTTGAGGGTGCAGGGCACTGGGCATATCCAATCCCACATAATATGCCTTGTCTGGTGTAGCCATACCTACATACTGCAATTTTGCTTCTTCCTGCAAATTGTAATGGTTTATAAAATCGCTGAACTTTACACCACCCCAATGTGATATCTGATCCCAACCTTCTACACATTTAAAATCATACACAATCTCGGTTTTAGGCAAAGCGATAATATCTTTTAAGCTTACCTGTAGCTGGCTTCCATCTTTTTTATTGATGGTTAACAACCAGTTTTTTGAATCAAAATCAGCATCATCAATTCCTATTTCACTATTCACCCTAACGTTTTTGTCCGCCATTGATTTTGGATAGGTTTGCACCAAATGATCTTTACTAAAAGTTTTTCTGAGCAGCAGTTCATTCTGATTAAGTGCTCTTCTCAGTGGCGTTCTTGCACCTGCTGTGATACCACTTTTTTCTAAGGGAGATTTGTACAACCAGCGCCAGCCGCAATACGCTAAAGCATTAAGGCCGATAAAACTTGTAAAGGCAATAAAATGGCGGCGGTTGATTTGGTTTTGTGATACTATTTTTTCGGCTGGCTGTTTACTAAACGGGTTTTTCATCTTCACTTATTTTAATGTTTGTAGATGGTTGGCTCTTTACAATTTCAAAGCCTGAAACAACCGACCTGAAATTATTCCACCCGGCTATTATCACCTGCACGATATGAATAACAAAAAATAAGACATAGCCGATGGTTAAAATAAAATGTTCAATTCGTGCCAAATGATATCCGCCGCAAAGCCAGGTTATCCAGTAAAATTGTACGGGTTTATAAATGGCCAGCCCGGTAATTAACGAGCCGAAACCCATTACAATAATACTGGTATAAGCAATGCGCTGGGCGGCGTTGTATTTGTTTTGTGGCGGCAGCATCTTCCTTATATGAAAGTCATGCAACAGCACTTGCCATGCTTCTTTAAAGGAGTGCCTGTTAGGTAACAATTGCCTCCATTCACCAGAGATGGCCGTATACAAAACATATAAAAATCCATTGATGGCAAAGAACCACATAAACAGAAAATGAAAGGCCATGCCTTCTGCAAGACGAAAGGGAATATTAAAAAGTTTATTGAACAAGGCAGGAAAAAAATTAAAAAAAGTGTGACCGAAAATAGTAAAAGTATATACATCATTGGCCCAGTAAATCAACATCCCCGACCAGATCATGATCATCAGCACCGGAAAATTTACCCAATGGGCCCACCGGGTGGCAAGCGGATGTTTTTCTTTAATTGATTTCATTTTAGTGTAATGGTTTTGGTCTGATGTTGTTATTTAATTTATGTAGCTGTATATATTATCAGCTGTTGCTGTGATGGATGAACCTTCACCCGGCCCGGCTTAAGGCGGCTGCTCAACCATAAAGTAAATTTTATACAAGCTAAGAAATTAGTCTTGTTATTGCTACTTTATTTCGGCCATCGCAGCGCCAATAATTTTTAGATTGTTGCTTTGCTGCAGGTAAGCGACAATTGCCCTGTTGTTAGCGGCAGGCATAGGTGACGCTTTAAAATTTATTATTCCTTCTGCTGTTGCAGCAATAGAAATAAACTGGCGGACTACATTTTCATTGGTCAAGGTAAGGCCACCGTTTTCCCCCCTTTTTATGGAAGTAGTTTCGCTAAGTGATACCAATGCAAAATTTATATTGCAGCCGGTGTAATTTCCATCAAGTGAAAATTTTACCTGGGGTGGTGCATTATTTTGAAGATTGATGGAGAGAGTTTTAAAAGCCGCTGCAGGGGTGATATGTAAAGATTTATCAAGGGCATCTTTTAAATCATTTTCATCTGAACCAACAAATTGCCTGCTGCCATTTACAATCATTTGTGGTGTGTAAACTGAATTGTTATTTAGCTGCGCTGCATAGGCCCTTTGGCGTTGGGAATATTCTTTTGTACTGAACGGATCTGCCCAGCCAAGACGGTTCCAATAATCAACATGAAAAGAAAGTGCGAAGATCTTTCTGCCATCCCTTTTTGCTTCATTGATCGTTTGCGCCAAAAGCCGGTCTGCGGAAGGACAACTGGAACAACCCTGGGAAGTAAACAATTCAATAACGGCAACAGGTTGAAAGGAAGCTTTTGTTTGAAGATCAGACCGGAAAGCGGTGGCTGCAATAAGCAGTAAAAATGTAACTGACAGCAATATTATTTTTTTCATTTAATAAGATTGTACTATTTATAATGGGCCTTAAATTTTTTCTTAAAATTTAAAAATTCCGGAATAGAAACGTTCGCTACATAAGGGTTATCCGGGTGGTTGTGAATATATTCCTGGTGATATGCTTCTGCGGTATAAAATTTTTTAAGCGGCACTACTTCCGTTACAATCTTGTTTTTGTACACTTTCAAATCGGTGAGTTGCTTTATCTCACTTTCAATAATTTGTTTTTCTTTTTCGTTGCTGTAAAAAGCCATGGAACGGTATTCGGTACCTGCATCGTTTCCCTGGCGGTTGGGTGTAGTGGGATCCTGGCTTGCAAAAAAAACTTTAACTAATGTCTCGTACGATATTTTTGAGGGATCGTAATACACCTGCACCGTTTCTGCATGTCCGGTGTTGCCTTCCGCAACTTTTTCATAAGAAGGGTTAGTATTTGTTCCACCTGCATAACCTGCAACAGCATCTCGAACACCATCCAGGCTTTGAAAAACAATTTCAGCATGCCAGAAACAGCCTTCCGCAAAAGTGGCTACTGCCTCATTGGTAACTGCTTTTGTTGAGCCAACAGGAAAACTCGTTTTTCCATTTTGCGCTGCACCATTTAAGCCAACGCCAAGTAAAGAAATAATTACAAAAAATAGTTTCATTGTGTTTATTTTTTATTTTGATTTAATGGGTGGTGTACCACCTTCGGGCACAAAAATAAGTGCAGCAGAATTCATGCAATAACGTTTGCCGATGGGTGCCGGGCCGTCATCAAATACATGGCCTAAATGTGAACCGGTTTTGCTATCAACAACTGCAATCCGGTTACTGCCAAAACTATTGTCAATTACCAACCGGACAGCATCAGAATTTATCGGCGCATAAAAGCTTGGCCAGCCGGTACCTGAATTAAATTTGGCGTCTGCACTAAAAACAGGTTGCAACGATGCAGCCGAATAGTAAGTTCCTTTTTTATAAAAGTGATCATACTTTCCTGTGAAAGGTTTTTCAGTTCCTTCCTGGCGCAAAATATAATATTGCTCTTCAGTTAATCTTTCCTTCCAGGATGCATCCGTCAATTGCATTGGATAGGTTGTTTTATTAGTTGCTACCGGCGGGTTAGGATATTTTTTTGAGGCTGATTGTGCATTGGTGCAGCTAACTGTAAAAAGTGCCAGCGCAGTCAATAAAACAGATTGAATCTTTTTCATGATGATTGTTTAATAATTTAATGGTGTAAAATTATTTTTTAAGTATCACGAAACTGTCACGAAAGCGTATCAATTTTGGTGATGGCTGATCTTTAACAAAGATGTTAAAAAATTGTTTCCGGCAAAACCCCGACGGCGGCTTTAAGCCTCGTTGGCGGTTGGATGAATCTCTTAAAAATAGGGGAGTAGTTTTATTCAACCGCCGACAGGGTTTGCAACCACTGACGGGGTTGTGTGGCAGTCGTTAAAAAATATAACTAATTGCCCTGGTAAACCGGCAGCCGGAAAATAAACGCACTACCTGCATTCACTTCGGTTACCAGTTCAAGCGATGATTGGTGAAGATCCAATATTTTTTTTATGATGGCCAAACCTAATCCTGTACTGTTTTTTAGATCGGTAAAATTATTGGCTTTGTAATAGCGTCCAAAAATTTGCTCCCGTTCATTTTCAGGAATGCCAATGCCGGTGTCGGCCACCGTAATTTCTACTTCGTCCTGTTGTTTGTTTGTTTTGATGATGATTTTTCCGCCATCCGGCGTAAATTTCATTGCATTGTCAATCAGATTTTGTATTACCCTTTCAATGAGCGAAACATCTGCAAACACAGGAGGTAATTCTTTTGATAAAAAAGTAGTGATGGAAATATTTTTATCTTTTGCAATCAGTTGATATTTGCTGCTGATGTCGTTTACCAGTTCACTTATAAAGAAGGGCTCCTTTGCCGGTTTCACCTGGTTGGCTTCCAGCTTTGACAATTCAAAAAGTTCAGATACTAATTTCTGTAATTTGCCGGTGCTTTCAGAAATGATGCCCAGGTAACGCTTGCGTTCTTCACCGGTAAGGGTATCATTCTTCATCTGCAATGTTTCAATATAACCTTGTATAATAGCAATGGGTGTCCGTAAATCATGAGATACATTGGCAATCAGTTCCCGGCGCAGTACTTCTACTTCTTTTAGCTTTTCAATATTTTGGGTTAAGATATCTGCCATTTCGTTAAAAATATCACCTACCTGTTTTACATCACCGGCAGACTTTACTTCTACCCTTGCAGTTAAATCTCCCTGCCTGAATTTTTGCATCACTTCAAGAATGCGGGAGAAATTTTTAGTGATAAAACGAATGATGATCAAGCCCGCCAGCAATGTTACCAATAGTGTTATGATCATGCCACGCAAACCCAGTTGCCATAAATAACTTTGTGTAAGGCTTTTGGAAACTGCATCATACTCTTCGCCTGCCAGCACTGCATAAATATAACCCGCCTGCATTCCATTGCTCATCACAGGTGCAACAGAAAATATTTTTTCAAGCCCTGCATGATGGGGATCGCTGCCCGTTACATATTCATTTCCTTTTGTACCGATAAATTTTTTAACCGGTACCAGATCTATTTTATCGAGCACAACTTTGGTCTGGGGAGCATAAAAAGAAAGAATCTTCCCTTCATTATCTAACAGGTACACTTCAAGGCTGGGGTTGATCGACATGACATGATCAAACATTTCTTCCATTGCCTTTTCATTTACTTTTCCGTTGGTAAAAGGGGTGGAGTGTGCTGCGATATCTGCCGCCGTATTTTTATTGAGCCGTTGGTTTATTTCTTCAAAATAAAGTCCGGAATAATGTACGGTAATGTATACAAATGACAAACCGATAAATACCAGGAGTATAAAAAAAATGGCAGCAATGCGCCAGAATAAACTATTGAACCTATTTTTTTTCATGCGTTTTAATTTCATCGCTAAAGCGGTAGCCAATACCCCATGTGGTAAGTATATATTGCGGCTTGTTAATGTCAGGTTCTATTTTTGCACGCAGGCGGTTGATGTGCGAATTTACTGTATGCTCATACCCGTTAAATTCATATCCCCAAACCAGCGAGAGCAGGTTATTTCTCGAATAACTTTTACCAGGGTTACTGATGAATAAATAGAGCAGATCAAATTCTTTTGGAGTGAGTTCAATTTTATTGTTGCCCATAAGCACTTTTCTTTTTTGAGGATCCACCGTCAGCTCATCAAAACAGATGATCTTATCCGGAACATCCCCGGCATTTTTACTGATTTCCGTTCTGCGGAGGATGGCTTTTACACGGGCCATCAATTCCCGTATGCTGAATGGTTTGGTAAGGTAATCGTCTGCCCCTGTTTCAAGGCCAATCACTTTATCAATCTCTTCTGTTCTTGCCGTGAGCATGATGATGGGCGTGGAAATTTTTTCTGCTCTAAGTATCCGGCATATTTCAACACCATCAATATCAGGCAGGGTTATATCCAAAAGGATCAGGTCGAATGCATTGGTTAAAGCATGCCTGATCCCAGCTTCGCCATTGTTGGCGGTGGTGGTGGTGCAATGTATATCTTTAAGATGAATCTCCACCAATTCAAGAATGTTGGCATCATCTTCAATCATCAATATATTTTTCATCCTGCTTATTGAATTAGTAAAACCGTTTTATCAACCGCATGTTAAATAATAAATGTACTCTAATAAATGTACTTTATTAAAGAGAATTAAGTAAGCCTATATTTTAAAAATGGGGCAACGTTTATTTAACGGTCCCCATTTATTAAATTGATGAAGCGGCATTGACAAAATTATTTACTTACATTTTTGTGTCACCCTTTACTTTCTTATGTTCCTTTTTCTTATCCTTCATCATTTTTTTCTCTTCCATCATTTTCTTATCGTCTGCTATATTCTTGTTGTCCATCATTTTCTTGTCGTCCATCATCTTTGTGTGGCCCATTCTTTTTTTGCCTTCTATTTTCTTTTCCATTTTTTTATCCTCCATTTTAGAAGGAGCGGTTTGTGCAAAAACACCTGATGTAAATACCATTGCGATTGCTGTAATAATAATTCTGTTCATTTTTTTATTTTTAAGTTTTAACAATGGGTCAAAGGAAAAGAGAAAGTATTGCCAAAGTATCACGGAAAGCTAACGTTTTATGATTGGTGCATTAGGAGGTTGTTTTAATGCAAACTTGCAAGAGCTGTTATGAGGAGCTCAATGAATTCTTCGATATTTAGCGATCAATGTGTTCTTCATTTTATACTTTCTATAAATAGAATGTAGTTTTCTTGTAGCGGAAAAAATGAACCGCTTATAAATTAGTAGCACAAAATGGGGAAAGAATTCCATAATTGACCTGGCAAACGAGGATGACATTGCTTCTTACCAACAGGTGTAAATACCTTTCTTAGTTATCATTTGGAGCACTCAGTAAAGATTTATCAAAGGCAACCACAAGTTATAAGAAGTAATTCCCCCTTCTACGGGGTTAAAATAGCAAAATTTTCCATTGCTGATTTAAAACAACGGAAGTAGTTTGTAAGCCTGCATGAAATTTAATAAATTCAAATCAAACATTTTAGGTATCAGTTTTGTAATAGTTTAAATTAAAATCAAACTTATGAAAGTTATTATTTCTACGCTGCTGCTTGCAACTGCTTTGTCAGCCACTGCACAGCACCACAAAAAAGACAAGTTTATGCCAATGATTACTCATAGTATTGGCGGCAGTTTTCAGAAATTTGAAGGTCTCAACAGCCGTGTTGCGGGACTACCACAGTTTAAACAACTAAAAGATTATACCGGCACTTTGGGGTTGGGGTGGCTTAAAGAAGAAAAAAGAGTAGTTACAAGCGGCACTATTAATATCGGAAGCAGCATGAGCGGCCACCATGATGAAAAAAGCAGTACCATCCGCTACGGCACAATAAATCTTGACCTTGGTTATGATCTTATTAAAAGCGAAAGGGTAATGCTTTATCCTTTTGCCGGATTGGGTTTTCAACATTACCAAGCTATATTTTTTAAAGATAATTCAGGTGTAGCTTTTGACGATGTGTTGCAATCTGCCACACTAAAAAATACCATTAGTTCCGTAAGGTTTAATAATTCGTTTTTTGTTTACAGGCTTGGGCTTGGGTTTGCAGTGCAATCTCCTAAATGCCCCGGAAGCTCCATAGGATTACAAGCTGGCTTTGCAGGTAGTTTTAAAAACCATGCCTGGAAAAGCAATGAAAACCAAACACTCAGCAATGCACCGGTTGATAAAATAAATCAGGTTTTTGCCGGTATTGTTTTCACCAGTACACCGCGGTTTATGAATAGATAACAATTCTTCGTAACCGGTGTTATTAAAATATTTATCAACTTTTTTAATGTCTTAATAATGTATTTTATTGGCTGCCAACTTTGGCAACTCATCAAATACAATGTTGAGTGTTGCTGCCATAGGAAAATAGTCAGGAAATTGAAGCAGCAAATTAGGCTGTAATAACAAATGGGAAACCTGGCGGCGTTTTACAATCATAACCATAAAACAAAGGGATACAAAAATGGGATGGGCTGTAGTAGTTTGCCCATTCTTTATCTAAAATGAAATTTGCTTAAATCGATTTCACAATAAGCTATAATTATATTACCTGGTTAAAGTCTTATTCCTTTATAATTTTCTTTGTCAATACCTTGTTGGTAAAAACCACTCTTACAATATAAGTACCGGCAGGATATCTATGGATATCAATAGTATAACTGGCAGCACCAAGGCCAGTAGCAATATTCATTTCAGCAAGTTTTTGTCCTACCTGGCTATACAATTGTATACTTTTTAAATTAGCAGGATTGGGATAAAATTGCACTGCAATATTATTTCTTGCAGGGTTGGGTGTAACTAAAAAGCCGGCAGCTTTTAAATTGGGATTGATGATTTGGGTCCTGATATTAATATCATCCAGGTAGATATTGTTTTCGTTGCCGGTAGTGTTCCTAAATGCCAGCAAAACTTTGCCAGCATTAATATAAGCAGTAAGGTTGATAGAATCTTTGCGCCATTCACCTGGGGCGGGCACAAAAGGATCTTTATTTTCTAAAGCGGTAGTTACCAGTGTTGCCCCCCACTTTTTATACAAACTGGTATAGGTTGCACCACAATCTTTACTGGCAAGCACTTCCAGTGTATCCCAGTTGTTACCGGCAGCAGAAACAGGTGTAAAAGTTGATGCTGCCACCTGGAAGGAAAAGTAAGCCGAATCAATATTGGTAAGGTTAAGTTCCGGTAGCCGGAGATAATCCTGCTCACCGATATTGAAATTATTTACATTGTCAATCATCACGCTGGCGTTGCCTGTTTTGGCAATGCCGGTCACTTTTTGCCAGGTAACCAATTGGTCAGGGTTTACAATATCCCATGCCTGTGGAGGAAAAGTATTTCCTTCAAATCCTTCTGTAATAGTTTGCACCGCATCGAAATATTGAACAGTGGTCGTGAGTGTATCGTTTGTATTATTTTCATCTGTTCCGGCATTAGGAGAAGCCACAAATATTTTAACAGTGTGGATGCCCGGCGTAATGGTAATTGCATTTAAAGTAACTGTGGCATTTGTTAAAGAAGCTATCGTTCCGTTCCAGGTATAATTTACCGGGGCTCCATTATCAATTATTGTTTTTACCAACAGGGAAGTAAGTGTTTGTGAGCCCTTGTTTCTAATAGTAATAATTGGCGCAAACGAGTTTGTACAAACCCGCTGAACAGGTGCGTCAATAGTTTTTAATTGTGCATCCAGTATTTTAAGTACAATCGGCGTACACCCATTTGAAACCGTTAATGAAGACCGGTAAGTTAGTAAAGCGCTTTCCATTCTGGCATCCTGCAAAGGTGTAAATAACAACAGGCAGGGATCAAAACTATAATCCATAAAATCTTCGTATAATATGCCGTTACCACTGGTGGTGCAATTATCTATTTTTATGCCACTGGGGCAATCAGATGTAGAGTTGCCTTGATTTGGAGTATCGTCAATAAAATCACTACCAGTGCAATCTCCGCCATCATCGCCCCAGATATGAAAAAGGTTAAAATAATGCCCTGTTTCATGTGTTAGCGTTTTGCCTTCATTATAGTTGGCAAAAGATCCGCCGGGCATTGAACGGTAATCAATAACTACTCCTTGCTCAGCAGGTTTTCCATCATTGGGAAAGGTAGCATACCCCAACAGGCTATTGTTTAAAACGCATACCCATACATTAAAATATTTATTGCCATCCCATATATCTACACCGCCTAAAGCTGCATGTTTTACACTATCATTGAAATTATAAAATGCTTTTTTTGTGGTTCGCAACCTGTCAATTCCGTTCGTAATTTCTCCATCGGGTGTGCGCTGTGCCAAACAAAATTGTATACCTGATTTACCAAGCAATGGTTTAAAAAAAGCTGGAATGCTGCCAGCATCTGCATTGGTACCTGAAAAATCTTTATTTAATACATCTAGTTGCGCCATTATCCGGGCATCAGTGACTATATTGGGATTGGTTGCTACAATATGGAAAACTATTGGTATGGTGTAAGTTACTCCTGTAACAGTTGAAACACTATCAACACCCAATTGCCTTGCGGTTTTAAGTGCCATCATTCTGTTAAACGATTCCAGTTGATGATTGAAGCGGATTTTTAAAGCGGGATCGTGCTTAAGATTTTCTTCCAAACGCTGCATGGTGCCACATTGTTCCTGCTTTTGCACAGCCCTGTTTTTTTGGGCAAACAATACAGAAAAATAGAGCGTCAACAATAAAAAACAGGATACCGAAATTATACTTTTCATTCGTTGCTTTTTAATATTTAAAGTTATATCAACAATAAAAAATGGTTTGTTACAAAGGTTAAGAAGCGATTAAGTTTGAGTGTTGCATTTAGTATGGTATCCCGGTTGAGGAAGTAAATATACGGCAATGAATTTATATTGCTGCTGCTTTTGAAGGTTATAGAAATAATGCCTGGCTGCTTTTAAAATAATATTGTAGCAACCAATATCTTATAAATTAAATTTAAAAGTTTGGGAACATTTTGCTTACTACCTGCAATCCCAGAACAGGAAAGTAATTATTTAGCAAAATCAATTGCAGCTATAATATAATTGCTTTTTTATTTTCTCTGCATAAACTTATTACTTTTGAATAACCAGTTTTTTGATACTGGTATTTTTTCCATCAATAAAACGCACAATATATAAGCCTGCCGCAAGTTGTGAAACAGGTATTGTTGTAACCGGGGTACTGATATTTTTAGTAAAAATGATACAGCCATTTGCATTAATAATTGTTAGTATGCCCGCCCGGTTTAATCTGCTTACTGCAACATGATCTTTGGCCGGGTTAGGGGATAATGTAATGGATTGCTTCCCTTTAATTGTTACCGGCACTATCTTACTATAAGAAAATTTTCCATTGCTATTTACAATTTTTAACCGGTAATAATAATTGTCTGACAAGTAACTGATATTTTTATCAATAAAGGAATAAGCAATTTTGCCGCCGGGTATGGCAGCAATTTTTGTAAAATTAATACCATTGGTACTTTGCTCCAACTCATAATGCGAAAGGTTTAACTCGTCTGTTACTTTCCAGTTTAAATTAATTGCGCTGCCCTGCTCATTGCCTGTAAAGGAAAGTAATGTTACAGGCAATGGTATCGGTTTTGTAAAAGTAATATCATCAAAATATACATTTATTGCAGGTACATTAAAAAACATTTGTGCCTGCAGCCTTATTCTTACTACCCTTGTACCAACCGGTGCCAGCTTGGTATCGGTATATAAATTCCACCCGTTGCCTGATCCAAAAAAATTCGATTGCCAGCTACTGGTATAACTTGTACCCAGGATACTATTGGATGCATTAAGATAGTCAACAATAAACCGGCCCTGGTCTGTTTGATTGGTTACAGGTGTTTGCATATAACCGGAAAAAACATATTGCATTAGTCCTAAATCTATATTTACAATATCGGCAGACACATCAATATCCTGCCGTAATTCAAATGCTGGCGCAAAAGAGGGGCTGCAGCCCGGATCAAATATGGTGCCGCCTGCAACACCGGTTGTATGATCATAAGGGTAGTTGGCAGAGCCATCGGGAATGATGGTCCAGTTAAGATAATTATTAGTAGGTACCAGCAAACAGGTTGAAGCGCCTTCACTCACAATTGTCCAGCCGGTTCCCCGTGGCAGACTTTCAGCATCTGAATTAACTACCAGGTTTTGGGCAGATAAAAAAAGCAAATTCATTGTTCCTAAAATCAGTAGTATAATTTTCTTCATGGCCTATTTTTTTACTAAAGTACAGTAGTTTTTTCTAATATTTTAATCAATTAACGGTAGCACTATAACGAAACAAATAATGCCCGCAAACTCAGGAAATATCTTAGTAGTATCCATTAAAAATATAATAGCTGGTAGTAGTAATGATAAGCCCTTTATAAATTGCGATGCGGATGGCAGGCATAGTAAAATGTAAATTTTAATATTTTACGGACACCCTTGGTTGAACAATTGCAGCGTTTGGAAATCTTATTATTTATTTATGATTCAATAGCCAGGGATAGCTGGTTGCCCATCTTTATTTCGGAGAATTGTATAACAAAACAGCTTATAAAAATATCGGGAATTTTTTTTAGAGATATTAATTTGAATGCTTGGAATATCTTTATACCACAATGGATTTATTTCAATGGATACTTATTTTATTTGCCGCTTTTATTATTGGGCTCGCTAAGGCCGGGCTTAAGGGAATAGAAATGATGAATGTAACCATCATGGCTATTGTATTTGGCAGCAAGGCTTCTACGGGTTTGGTGTTGCCCTTGCTGTGCTTTGCAGATATCATGGCAGTGAGTTATTATAAACGCCATGTGCAATGGCCGCAATTCTGGAAATTGATTCCCTGGATGATAGTGGGCATATTGATGGGTGTGTATGTGGGTAAAGATTTAAATGAAGCATTGTTTAGAAAACTGATGGCGTTGATCATTATTACTACGGTGGTGATAATGATTGTAATGGAGTTTAAAAAAACACCTGTAATTCCAGGCAACCAGTTATTTGTTATTACTACAGGACTGGCGGCGGGTTTCACTACCATGCTGGGTAACCTGGCCGGTGCTTTTGCCAACATTTATTTTTTGGCCATGCGCATGTCTAAAAATGATTTTATCGGTACGGCAGCATGGTTATTTTTAGTAGTCAATCTTTTTAAATTTCCCTTTCAGGTAATCTACTGGAAAAATATTACGTTGTCTACGCTACATACAGACCTTTTGTTATTACCGGCTTTAATAGCAGGCTTTTTAACTGGCTTAAAAATTGTCGCAAATATAAAAGAGGAGGGTTATAGAAAAGTAGTAATCGTACTTACTTTTTTGGGCGCCATTTTTATTTTCTTTAAGTGATGCTTTTTATTGTAAGCAATCAAATACTTTTTTTTATTGTTGAAATTACTGTTAAGCCAATTCGGCTGCTGCTGAAAATAAATTGCCTGATATTGCCATACATCTCTATGAATCTGGAAAATTGTTTCACAACACACGGCAAACAGTCTGCGGTGCGACACATTACCGCAACCTTTCTATAAATTTGCAAACCAGCCAACAGGGAATACAGAAAATTACAGGCAATATGAAACTATACATAAAGAACATGGTTTGCAGCCGCTGCAAAATGGTAGTAAAAACCCAATTGGAAAATAAAGGGCTTCGTTACTTATCTGTCAATTTGGGCGAAGTGGAGATTGAAGAAGAATTATCAAAAGAAGAATTAGCATCATTAGATGCCACATTAAAATCAGTAGGATTTGAATTGTTAGACAACAAAAAAAGCCAGACTATTGAGAAAATAAAAAATGTTATCGTAACATTAGTGCATCATTCCGGCAACGACATACATACCAACCTTTCGGTATTTATCACTTCTAAAATTCATCAGGACTATAATTATTTAAGCAACCTGTTTTCAGAAGTTGAAGGCACAACAATAGAAAAATATCTTATTGCTCAACGCATTGAACGGGCAAAAGAATTAATAGTTTATGACGAACTGACTTTATCAGAGATAGCAGACCAGTTAGGTTATAGCAGCGTTGCGTACCTATCCAACCAATTCAAAAAAATTACAGGGTTTACACCCAGTTATTTTAAATCACTAAAACAATACAAACGCAAAAACATAGAAGAACTGTAAATCTTACAACTCTTATACAAAATTCCACAATAGCTGTCCCCGGCACCCCAATTACCTTTGTATCAAACAAAAAAAATGATACATACCTACAAAGTTACAGGCATGACCTGCGGCAGTTGCGAAGCAAAAGTTAAGAGCAGTTTGCTCATGTTACCAGGTGTTACAGACGTTGAAGTGTCAAAAGAAAAACAATCTGCCACCATTACGATGGGCAAGCACATTTCACTTTCAACATTTCAAAATGCATTGGATAAAAAGTATTCCATTACTGCAATTGATCATAACGAAACCGCAGAACAAGCCAAAAGTTGGTTTACGACTTACAAACCAATCATCTTGATTTTTGGATACATCACAATCATTGCACTCATAGCTGCTACCCATCAAAACACATTTCATTGGATGCAAGGGATGAATGTTTTTATGGCTGGCTTTTTTCTTACATTTTCCTTCTTCAAAATGCTTGACCTCGAAGGCTTTGCGGAAAGCTATTCCATGTACGATGTTATAGCTCAAAAAATAAAAGTATGGGGTTTTGCCTATGCCTTCATTGAATTGGCGTTGGGCATTTCTTACGCAACCAATTTTCAGCCGTTGGTTACAAACATTGTTAATTTGGTAGTGATGAGTATTAGCATCATTGGTGTTTTGCAAAGTGTTGTTAACAAACGCAAAATTAAATGTGCCTGTCTGGGTGCGGTTTTTAATCTGCCCATGAGTACCGTTACCATCATTGAAGATGCGTTGATGATTGGCATGAGTGCCCTTATGCTGTTCATGTTATGACAATAAAAACACTCTAAAAATCTTATAATATTTACCGTAAGTTTGCATAAGTGAAAAGAAACATATCCATACAATTTAACTCGGCTTTTCTTCTAATCGTATTCGCCATGAATACCTTGGTTGGCTTTGCGTGTGCAACTGGTGTGGATATGATTTTCAATACACATCATCACGAGGAAGAAGCAACCAAGATTGCTATTCACGTTCATGCAGATGGGAAAAAGCACCTGCATCACAAAGAAGGCAGCAAGCATCATCACGATGAAAAAGGCTCTTCCAAAAAAGAGGATTGCTGCAATGATAAAGTATTAAAATTGTCACAGACAGATAAAGCAATTCCTCATTCCAATATAATTATTAACCCGGTTTTCTTTACAACATTTACAGTATCTTATTATAGCATTAATATTTCTTGTTCTTCGCAGGTTAGCACTGCTAACAAATACTATGTGCGTGGGCATCATCCCCCCATTCCCGACATCCGCATAGCTATCCAGAGTTTTCAGATATGATTTAATGTATACAATTTTATGCACCGCTTTGCTGTGCCTGTAATTATTTTATTATACATTAATCAAATCACAAAAATGAAATCGAAAATTCACGAAACTAAAAGCACTATAAAAATTAGTGTGCGTAAAAAGATACTTTTATTGATGGCATTTATTGCAACTGTATCTGTGCAACAAACTTTTGCACAGGATAGTACAAAAACACCGTCTTCATCAATACTTACTTCCTACTACAATTTAAAAGATGCTTTGGTAGTTAGCAATGCTAATGCAGCATCCGTAAGTGCCGAAGAATTTATAAACGCGGTAAACAGCACAGATAAAGAAATTATAAAAGAACAAAGCCGCACTGCTTTATTAAGCGATGCTATTGCTATTTCTCAAATAAAAGACCTTAAAATACAAAGAGAAAAATTTGCAACTTTATCTGTCAACTTATTTGCATTAGCTAAAAAAGTAAAGCTAACAACAGTGCCAGTTTACCTGCAATATTGCCCCATGAAAAAAGCCTCCTGGTTAAGCAACAATAAGGCAATCAAAAATCCTTATTACGGAAGTGCTATGCTTACCTGCGGCAGCGTAAAAGAAACGCTATAAATAATTTCAAATCAAGTTTACAAACAATAAAAAAATTTCAACATGAAAAATATATTTTTCGGCTTTGTAATAGGAGCTACAACATTAGCGGCATGCAATGACAGTAATAATAAAGTAGCAGAAAATAAAAATGATAATAGGGATACTGCACAGGTAAAAGCACAAGCTGGCTCTTCAACAGCAACAACAGCAACTGTTGCAGAAGTAAAAGGCACCACTTCTATAAAAGAAATTGTAACCACTTACCTGCAATTAAAAAATGCTTTTACTAAAGACAACAGCAATGATGCAGCCTCAGCAGGAACTTCATTACAAACGGCTTTTAAAAACTTTGACAAAATTGCTTTAACAGCTCCGCAAGAAAAACTGTTTGAAGAGGTGGCAGATGATGCAAGCGAACATGCAGAGCATATTGGCAAAAACGGCGGAAACATCGTACATCAAAGAGAGCATTTTATAATGCTTAGTAAAGACATGGCAGACCTGATAAAAACCCTTGGTAATGGTGGGCAAACCTTGTACAAAGATTTTTGCCCAATGGCAAACGATGGCAAAGGTGCAATATGGATTAGCGAAACCAAAGACATAAAAAATCCATATTTGGGTAAAGCAATGCCCACCTGCGGTACACTAAAAGAAGAAATAAAATAAACATGAGCAATTTAAGAAAAGTCATATTGGTTGTAGGCTTGTTATTTATTGCCATTCAGTTTATACAACCTGCGCACAATAAAAATGAGCAGGCATTGCCCACCGATTTTGCTAAAATATATCAACTACCTGCAAACGTGGAAAGGATTTTGCAAAATGCCTGTTATGATTGCCATAGTAACAACACCAGTTATCCGTGGTATTCTAATATTCAGCCAATGGCATCAATGATGGCAAGGCACATAAAGAACGGAAAAGAGAAACTGAATTTTAGCGACTTTGGCAGCAATAGCCCCCGAAAGCAAATAAGCAAATTAAAAGAAATTGCAAACCAAATTAAAGATGATGAAATGCCAATATCTTCTTACAAAGCGATGCACAAAAAAGCAAATCTTACCAAAGAAGAAAAAATGTTAATCATGGATTGGATGAACAAAACGGCGGACAACCTTTCAGCAGAAAATTGAAAAGGATGCGTAAAATAAAACAAATAGTAAACAGCATCTTCAAAGCAATCTTCATTCGCAAAAAGAATTGTTGCAAATAAATTATTTATTATGGAACATCAACATGAAGCAAATAAAGAAACCCATGCTGGGCATGATATGAGCAATATGCAGCATGGAGCAAACCCGGCAATGGGCATGACAGGGCATAACCACCACGCCATGATGATTGCCGATTTTAAAAAGCGGTTTTATATAGTGCTTGTTCTTACCATTCCAATTATGTTGCTATCAACCATGATACAACATTTTATGAAAGTTAACTGGCAGTTTGCAGGTTCGCAATACATCCTGTTTGCTTTATCAACCATTGTGTTTTTTTATGGCGGCTTTCCATTCTTAAAAGGATTGGTTGACGAAATAAAAGCAAAGAACCCAGGCATGATGTTTTTGATTGGCTTCGCCATTACAGTTGCATACATTTATAGTGTGGCAATTGTTTTTGGCTTGCAGGGTATGGATTTTTTTTGGGAATTGGCAACCCTAATTCTCATCATGCTTTTAGGGCATTGGATAGAAATGAAATCCGTTGCAGGAGCATCAAAAGAATTGGAATTATTGGTGCAGCTTATGCCCGCCGATGCACACATGATAATGCCAAACATGGTGCATGATGTAAAGACAGATACGCTTAAAGCAAACGACATTATTTTAATTAAGCCAGGCGAAAAAGTAGCGGCAGACGGAATAATTTTCGAAGGCGAAAGTTACCTAAATGAAAGTATGCTAACGGGCGAAAGCAAACCAGTGCAAAAAGTAAAAGGCGACAAAGTAATTGCAGGAGCAATAAATGGTAATGGCTCCATAAAAGTTACCGTTTCCCATGCGGCAAAAGACTCTTATTTGTCGCAGGTTATAAAGTTGGTGGATGATGCACAAAAGTCAAAATCACAAACGCAGTTATTAGCAGACAAAGCAGCAAGATGGCTAACCATCATTGCCTTAGTTACGGGTATTGCCACATTTTTATATTGGTATCTCACAGGGCAATCATTGGCTTTTGCAATGGAGAGAATGGTTACGGTAATTGTTATTTGTTGTCCTCATGCTTTGGGTTTGGCAGTTCCGCTGGTGGTTGCAAAATCAACTGCATTATCAGCAAAAAATGGTTTACTCATTAAGAACAGAACAGCATTTGAAAATGCAAGAAAAATAACCACCATTGTATTTGACAAAACAGGAACATTAACGGTAGGCAAATTTGAAGTCTCAAAAATTGTACCCCTCTCTTTTGGAGAGGGGTTAGGGGTGAGGCTCACAGAAAATGAAATCATTCGTCTTGCATCAGCATTAGAACAAAAATCAGAACACCCCATTGCAACTGGCATCTTGCAAAAAGTAAAAGGCTTATCTATCACTATCCCATCAACAGAAAATTTTAATGCCCTCACAGGTAAAGGCGTTGAAGCCACCGTTGAAGGCAAAAAAATATTGGTGGTTAGTCCTGGATATTTAAAAGAAAATAATTTAGCAATTCCCGAAGGCTTTACAGCCAACGCTACCGAAACGGTTGTGTTTGTAATAGTCAACAATCAATTGGCTGGTTACATTGCTTTGTCAGATGAAATTCGCCCTGAATCAGCCGAAGCAATAAAGACCTTAAAAGAAAACAATATCAAATCCATTTTGCTTACAGGAGACAACAACAAAGTAGCAAAAAGTGTAAGCGACACTTTAGGCATGGATAGCTTTATTGCTGAAGTTTTGCCCCATCAAAAATTGGAGAAAATAAAAGACATGCAAAGCAAAGGCGAGTTTGTTGCCATGACAGGAGACGGTGTAAATGATGCACCAGCTTTGGCAATTGCAGATGTTGGTATTGCTGTTGGTAGCGGCAGCGATATTGCCGCCGAAACCGCAGGAATTGTTTTGGTAAACAGCAACCCAAAAGATATTGTAAGCCTCATTTTATTTGGCAAAGCCACTTACCGGAAAATGATACAGAATTTAATTTGGGCAACGGGTTACAATGTTATTGCATTACCGTTGGCGGCAGGTGTTTTGTATAATCAAGGTATTTTATTAAGCCCGGCAGCAGGGGCAGTATTAATGACAGTTAGTACAGTTGTAGTTGCGATCAACGCAAGTTTTTTAAAAGTAAAAAAATGATAGAATGAAAAAGATAACAGTAATTATGTTACTTCTTGCCACTTATTCCCTGGCACAAGCACAGAATATGAAAGGCATGGATATGAGTAAAAAAGAGCAAACCCAACAGGCAACCTATACTTGTTCAATGCACCCCGAAATACACGCCACCAAACCGGGGAACTGCCCTAAGTGCGGAATGAAACTCGTAAAAGAAAAACAAAAGACAACCGCCGCACCGGTTGTAAAGAAAAAGGATGAAATGCAGATGCCTAACGATGAAACTCCTGCAACTTACACTTGTGTAATGCATCCAGAAATTCATGCAACAAAGCAGGGCAATTGCCCTAAGTGTGGCATGAAATTAATTAAAGAAAAATCTAAAGCTATCGTCCCTCAAAAACCAGATGAAATGCAAATGCCTGTGAAAGACACAGCTTCTAAGATTGGCAACATGGATAGTATGAAAATGGAGGATACTGCAATGAGTAATATGGATATGCCCAAAACTAATATCGGTACTGTAAAAACAATCGTAAATAACACACCGCCCCATACTGTGCGGTATGATTTATATATAGCCGATACAATGGTCACCTTTGGTAAAAAATTAAAAAGAGCCATTGCGGTAAATGGACAAATACCTATGCCCACGCTTACTTTCACAGAAGGCGACACAGCAGAAATATATGTACATAATGAATTGAATGAAGAAACGTCCTTACACTGGCATGGGTTGATTTTGCCCAATGAATATGATGGAGTGCCCAATCTTACTCAGATGCCTATCAAAGCTCATACAACACATCTTTATAAATTCCCTATTGTGCAGCATGGCACCCACTGGTATCATAGTCATACAGAATTGCAGGAGCAGATCGGTATGTATGGGATGTTTATCATGAATAAAAGAGCTGAATGGGATATACCCACGCTGCCTGTTGTGATAAGTGAATGGACAGACATGAAGCCCGAAGAAGTGCATCGAAGTTTGCACAATGCCACAGATTGGTTTGCTATAAAAAAAGGAACAACTCAAAGCTATGCCGAAGCTATAAAAGCCGGACATTTAAAAACAAAACTGACCAACGAATGGAAACGGATGAATGCAATGGATGTAAGTGATGTGTACTACGACAAATTTTTAATTAATGGACAAAATCAAAATGAGCAACCTCAGTTTAAAGCTGCTGATAAAGTGCGGTTACGTATTGCAAATGGTGGAGCATCCGATTATTTTTGGCTATCGTATGCCGGAGGTAAAATAACAGTAGTGGCTACCGATGGCAATGATGTAGAACCCGTGGAAGTGGATAGATTAATAATAGCAACTTCAGAAACTTATGATATAATAGTAACGGTTCCCGAAAATAAAAGCTATGAATTTTTAGTAACACCCGAAGACAGAACAAGGTATGCTTCCTTATGGTTAGGAAACGGCGACAAAGTAGCGGCAACAAAAATGAAACGGCCAAAATATTTTGCTGGTATGAAGATGATGAATGACATGATGGACATGAAAGGCAACATGATAGAAATGGAAGGCATGAAAATGGAAAACCAGGTGATGGATATGAATACAGTAATGTATCCTGAAATTACGGGCGATGAAACTTCCAAAAAAGAAAAAAAGAAAGATAAAGGTCATACTATGCAGATGCCCAATAACAACAGTATGCAGGGTATGAACATGGAAGCAGATAATTCAGATATTGTATCCCTTAATTACACCATGTTAAAAGCCACAGAAAAAACAACTTTACCTGCCGGGCCATTAAAAGAATTGAAATTTAACCTTACCGGAAATATGAACCGCTATATATGGACACTCGATAATAAAACAGTTTCAGAAAGTGATAAAATCCTGATAAAAAAAGGAGAAAACGTAAAGATTATTTTATACAACAACAGTATGATGCGCCACCCCATGCACTTACATGGTCACGACTTTAGATTGCTCAATGGCCAGGGTGAATATGCCCCCCTGAAAAATATTATAGACATTATGCCAATGGAAAGAGATACCATTGAGTTCAATGCCAATGTTTACGGGGACTGGTTTTTTCATTGCCATATTTTATACCACATGATGAGCGGAATGGGCAGGGTATTCACTTATGAAAATCAGCCTGCCAATCCGGAAATACCAAATCCGAAACTGGCACAACGCAAACTATTTGCGGATGACAGGATGTTTCATTTTATGGCAAAGGTTGACATAGAAAGTAATGGCAGCGATGGCATGGCAATGGTGGCAAACACCCGTTGGAAAGCAAGTACCATGTGGCATTTGGGCTACCATGATATGCACGGTTACGAAAGCGAAACAATGTTTGGAAGATATTTAGGCAGGATGCAATGGCTTTACCCATATATAGGTTTTGATTATCATTATAAAATGGAAGGCGGCCCAAAAAATATCTTCGGCAGCGAAGCAAAAAATTGGTTCGGCCAAACAAGTAATAAAGACAATCGTAAAACAATTGTAGCAGGCATTGCTTATACCTTACCAATGTTGTTTGTTGCAGATGCAAGAGTTGACGGCGATGGAAAATTTCGTTTTCAATTGGGCAGAGAAGATGTACCTATCACCAATCGTTTGCGTTTTAGCATGATGATAAACTCCGACAAAGAATATATGTTAGGGTTAAGGTATATCCTGACCAAATACTTATCTGTATCTACACATGAAGATAGCGATATGGGGTGGGGTGCAGGCTTTACATTTACTTACTAAAAAATAAAATTCTATTATAATCGGGCTGTGGCTTTGTTGAAGTCATAAACCGCGATTGTATAATATAAAAAAAAATTGTAAAAAGATACTGCTTTTTAAAATTACGATAGAAATTCAATTGGTATTCTTTTGTTTTTTATTTAGTAATAGCCTGTAAATTTGGT
>JANYFT010000318.1 GCA_025359625.1 Ferruginibacter sp. | reverse complement strand
CTAAAAAATAATAAAAGGGCTAATCCAAGAGCTATAAAATGTCTTTAATAAGTTTTGACCAATTTATTTTGTGCTGCTTGAGTTTTTTATTTATTCTGACCAAATTCAGGGGTCTCTTAATTGTTATCCTAAAAATATTTTTGATAAATATTTTCTTAAAATTTTTGATTGCTTTTAAACGGTCCCTTTCCTCAAGAGGACAATGAGGACTTAATAAAATGTTTTGGTTCCAGTTAAAATTATGGAAGATATTTATTTCATCTGTTTCCCCGCTAAAAGCCTGGTCATTATGGGTACGCCACCAGAAAAGATCCCGGTAAATTGACACTACGGGAAACATCGCTGCAATTTTTAAAGAAAAATGATTATCGGAAGGCATACCAAATAGCTCAAATCCCCCGGTAGTTTCAAAGGCACTCCTTCTTATAATTGTTCCTATCGGCCCGGTAAATAAAATGCCCCCACCAAAGTAGTGTTCCATGTATATTTCTTTTGGTGTATACTTGTGTGGTAATGGCCATTTGCTATTTCCACTTGTATGGCAAAACCCTAACCCACAATCTGGAAAAGATTCCATAACGGTTACCATAAATGCCAATGAGTGTGGATATATCAGATCATCAGAGTCAACATATTTTATGTATTTACCTGTTGCATAGGAAGCTGCCATATTCCTGTTGGCAAATTGCCCCAGATTTTTACTGTTAACGTATACCTTTACTCTATGGTCTTTTGTTTCATAAACCCGGGCAATGTTTACTGTAGCATCTGTAGAACAATCATCTACAATAATTAATTCAAAATTATTGTAGGTAGAAGAAAACACACTCTCAATGGCCTCGGCAATATATTTTTCTCTGTTATAAGCTGTCATCAACACACTCACCAAGGGTTGCTGAATTTCCATTATCTGTTTCTATATTTTTAGCTATGATTATTTACAAGGTTTTGTGAAATCTTTTTTTCATTTTTTCATAAGGCCATAAACCTTGCAATAACTGCACAAACCCAAAATCTGCTTCCCTGAAAATTTGTAAGGCGTGGTTGGAGTTGCCATTTTTTAAACCGATACTTAATATATCCCGTGCATGTTTCCATTTCAACCGCTTACAGATAATTTTTATATCTTCTTTTTTCAATGGGCAATTATTTGCATGCAATGATGCCAGGTAAACAGGATATGCTTTTTGAATATAAAAATTATGCACCATGCCAAAATGAAATTCCTGCCCCTCGTGCCGGCGCCACTCTACCAGGTCTGGCTCTATTTTTACTAAAGGATATTTTGCTACAACTTTTAACCAAAGTGCGGTATCTGCTACAAAACGGTTATTGCCAAACCCACCCATTTCCAACAATACGTCTTTTTTAATGATAGCCCCTGTTGGACCATACCTTAGTGTACCATGCCCATAAAAATGTTCCTGGTATGCCCTTTCAGAACTAATCATTACTGGATATTTTGAAACGGCATTAATATCATTTACTATTTGCGAGAGACCTAATACAGCATCCGGAAATTCAAGCATGGCATCTACCATTTTTTGTAAACCGTGTGGGTGAATAATGTCATCCGAATCAACATATTTTAAATAAGCACCCGATGCATAAGAAGCCGCTTTATCCCTGTTGGGGAAATCACCTAAGTTCTTCTCATTTCGGTATAATTTAATTCTGCTGTCTTTTGCGGCATATTTTTTTTCTATTTCAAACGTGGCGTCTTCTGAACAATCATCGCAGATTATAAATTCAAAATTGGTGTAAGCAGATGCCAAAACGCTTTCTATAGCAGCCGATACAAACTTTTCCCGGTTATAGGATGTCATTAAAACACTAACTAAAATATTTTCATTCATCTAAAGCTTCTGACAGATTTGGTGAATAAATTGGGTATCCATTTTTCATCAAAGCGGGAACCATATGCTTTCCACGCTTTTTTAATTTTGTGTGATTCAAAAGATAATTTACATATTTCCTCTTCTATTAACCGGGTATTTTTGTATGGGTCAAAAAGCTTGTTGGCTGCTTCAATACAATTTTCGGATATTGTTGCTGAGACAATTTCATTTTCCAATAACTGATAAATATTATCGGCATACAATTCCGGATTGTTATCGGTTATTTTATATCCCGTTACACCATCGTTAACTAATTCCTGTATGCCTCCTTCAATATTATTAACAAGAGGTATAACCCCTGCCTTCATGGCTTCTGCTATTGATACAGGCATACCTTCAGCTATACTGGGTAAAATAAGAAACTGCATTTGGCAAAGCAGTTGCTGAACTTTTTCATTGGATAAACTTCCATGATAAATAATATCTGTCGAAGCATCCCATACATATTTTTGCTTGTCACTTTCATTTAATTCCCCTACAATGTTCCATTGTAGATGTATATTTCTGTTTTGTAATGCTTTTGCAATAACAGGCAATAAATGATAACCCTTGTCTTCAGTACAACGTCCTAAAAAAATGATGGATGCACTTCTAATATCATCCTCAACACAACTACTCGTTACAACAGGAAAACGACTATATTTTATATCCTCTTTTCTTTCGGGAAGTAATAATTCCAATGTATGTTTTATGGAAGCAGACACCGTAATAAAAGTATCAATTGAAACACTATGTTGCTGTGCTAAATGGTAATAATATTTATAATCACCATGTACAATTTGTATTACTTTGTTTTGCAGGCCAAGGTTGCTCATCATCCCTAATTCAAGCCAGTCATGTGCTACAACTATAGCTTTATCATCCGGTAATAGTTTAGCCAGTTGCCTGCAGGTATAATAAAAATTCCATTTGGATGAATAGTAAAATATTTGTTGTGATTTTGCACCTTCAAGATGCTCAACAGTATAAACGGGTTTTACATCTTTATTGATGGTAAAAATTACATGGTTTTCAATGGAAGGATTTTTAGAAAATCTTAATAGATTTCTGATTACCGATAACACTCCTCCTCCGCTGCCATTGTGAAAATGATATACTTGTAACTTCGTATCCAATACTTACCTGATTATACCCTGATAATAACTGTTAAAATAATTAGCTGTTTTACTGGCGTCAAATGCTGTTAAAATTCTTCTCCTGGCGTTTACTGATAACTGAAACCTATACTCATTATCATCAATTAATTTTTTAACGCCTTTATAAATAGCTTGTGAATTTTCGGGGTCAGTCAACAACCCGCTTTCGTCATTTTGTATAAGGTCTGCCATTCCCCCATTCTGGCTACCTACTACTGCTTTGCCTGCTGCCATTGCCTCTGCGCAGGTATAGGAAAAGCTTTCAAATAAGCTGGGCAACAAAACAATTTCACTATCAGCGATGGCTTCTGGCAATGCATCATAAGCCATACCGTCTAAAAATTCAACTCTGTTTATAACTTTGTGTAATTTCTCCTTCATAAAATTACGCATGCTTATGCCAGCGGCAGGTCCTTTGCCATCATCTCCAATTACCCTGAATTGCCAATCAGGATATTCCTTTAAGATTTTTTTTATGGCCTTTGTTCCATTCACCAATCCTTTTAAAACATTTAACCTGCCAAAAAAAACCACTCTTTTATATTGGCAGTTTTTTAATATCGGTATATTCAGCAACAAATTTGACGGAGAAAATATATTGGGTATCACCTTTATTTTATCAGGCGAAATATTCCAATGCTTTACCACCCATTGTTTCATCGGTATGGATGGGGTGGTAATATAATTTGCCAGCTTAATAAAATTGTAATCTGCATCATCATTTTTATGGTAAGTCCTCCAATAGCCCATGTCAAATTTTAATCGGCGGATGGACCCTAATACAAATCGCAGCTTGGCAAAAAAAGGCAGGTAACGGTTTTTTAATTTTTCAACCAGGTAATTGGGTGCATGCAGTCTTACCACTAAAGGCAGTTCAGGAGATTTCTTTTTTATCATCCAGGCATTACCATGTATTTCCGCACTTTCTATTAAATCAAACTTTTCAATGGTATGGTAATTGTCAAATTCATTCACAACTTTATAAGCAAAATCATGAGGGTCGCTGCATTGAATGGTATGTATACTATACCCTTCTTTTTTTTGTGAGAAACCGAGGCTATAACTACCCGCAAATACATGCACATCCCATGATAGCACAGAAAGTGCAGCAGCAATTTGTTTTACATAAGTACCTATGCCCCCTTTACCTGTGTCAGGTGGAAATTCAAAACTTATAAATGCGATCCTCAATGAAAAAACTTTTTAAAAAAAGTACCCGATTTATTAATAAAGGGCACTCTAAATAATGAATATTTAACAGATAATAAGTCTTTGCTACCTGCCATTAATAAATAGGAAAAAAATGAAGGGGCTGCTTTTGTCAATAAAAGATTTTTGTAAGATTCAAATACAAATCCCGTAGCATATTTTTTAAATAGTGAAACTGAAAGGAAATTTGACTCAACTAATATTGAACGGTACAATTTAACAAGATTGAAAATATGTTTAGCTCCCAATTTTTTCCAGCGTGTGTCTGACGCCGTATGTGACCGGTAATAGTATAAGGGGGCAGAAAGTACTACAACTTCAGCTTTATCAGTTAACCCATCCAGTAAAAAAGGCCTGTCTGCAAATTCTGCGTATCTATTAAAATCAAGGTCCATCTGTTTAAACACTTTAGCATTATACACAACTGAACCAAACGCAAGAGGTTGGCCCTTTAAAACCAAAAAGCATAAATCCTTTTTACTGATCCTGGAATGTGCGATTGTCGATTTAATTGTTTGAACATCTTTTTTAAGTTCAGGTTCATCGTTAAACTCTAAAAAATGGCTGATTATAAAATCCGGTTTCCTGCCATCCTGTATCGAATAATAAACCGCTTCTACAAAATTCTGATGAAGCATATCATCCTCGTGCATGATCATAATCAAATCGTACCTGTTTTTTAAATTATTATAAGAGTTTTGCATATTGGCAAGTGCTCCAAGATTCTTTTCATTGCACACATACTCAATTTTCAAATCTCCGAAAGATTCAAGCAAAGGCCTATAATCCTGCGTGCTGCAATCATCATATACATGAACATTAAATCTACGATCTGTTTGCACTAGCAAACTTTGCAAACAGGCTCTCATCAATGCTACATTATTATAAACGGGTATTGCTATGGCTAAAATGTCTCTCAATTGCCAGTATTGAGTTTATCTATTATGCGTCTTCTGTAATAATTAAATTTACTAACCATGCTGGTTTGCTCCAAAAAATAAAAATCGAAGAACCGGCCTAAATAGAATAATTTGGTTTTAAAATCGGTCTTTTTTACCAAATTTTTTAAAACAGGGTTTTGAAGATAATAATCAAATAAATCTGGAAATGTCCTTTTAAGATTTATAAATTTATAAGTAAAATTTTTTCTTTTAAACAGATCCATACGATACTTTATGCATGAAGCAATTCGAGCAGGGTTAAGTATAT
>JANYFT010000296.1 GCA_025359625.1 Ferruginibacter sp. | reverse complement strand
TCTAGCGTTGCCAACCATCGCCATACTGAATGTAATATTTTCACAAATAGACAGCCTTAAACCATGGTCAATTTTGCTAAGCGATGATCGAGAAGATATCCCTCAAAAAAGAATTTTAAAACACCTGCAAAAAATACGGGGTAAAAAGGGTTAACTTAGAAGATCAACTATTAAGCAAGTTGCAAAATTTTAAAAACAGGTTTTTTGTAACTATATTAATCTAACTCTTTGCCGGCTGTAAGTCGTTATAAGCAAGCATTCAATATAAGATAGTTTTACCTGTTAAGCGGCTGCACAAACAGGAATATTTTAGAGTCAGAATACGTGCTTAAAATATAAAATAGTGGTGCTGTGTTGTTTTGATAAACCAATGCCTAATATGAGGTTCAAAGTAAATGGTTGGGCGAACAGGTTGTAGAATTCTTTAATAGAAAAACTTAAGGAATTAAAAACGTCACTGCTAATTTTTCATTCAAATTTTTACCTGGATAACTTATGATGATCTCAAATCAAATTCTGTGGCTTTTTTTATTGGCCATACCCATTGCCTGTGTAGCATGGACAGTTACACACGAAGAAGTTTTTAGAGAGCCAAGGGAATATTGTGCTAAACGGTGCAGGAATGGAAAAACTTTAGCAGAAAGAAAGTTTTTTTACCTATTTACCTGTGAGTATTGCTTCAGCCATTATGTAACTGTCGCGTTTCTTTTTTTAACTAATTACAAACTGTTATTAAATGATTGGAGAGGTTATATTATAGCAGGTTTTTCTTTGGTTTGGATAGCCAATATCTACATGTGCTTATTTGGTTTAATAAGACAGGATATTAAAAAGGAAAAAACAGAAATTGAAGTGATGGAAAAAAATACGGATAAACTTAACAAGGTATAACACTATAATACCTAATAAAAATAAACTAAATAATAGCGAACGCTGGTTTCAATATCTCTCTTTATTTTCTCTCAGTGTGTATAGCTCTTTAAAAATTTTTAGATAACGGCTTGTCTCGTTTTTCAGAACTATCAATGAGGAGACTTTGAGACCGTACCAGCATCGTAGTATTTCAAGGGTTGTATTAAGTTTGCGATGTCAAGTCAATAAGCTAAGGATACCGAACCACTGCCGGATGTGGAATTTATTTCCCTTAAAACAGTAAAAAAGGGAATTTTATTATCAAACCTTATTTAATTTTTACTATAAAAAAAAGGCACAATACTTTCTATGTAAACAAAAAGAAACAGATTGTATGGAAGCCATCGCAGATGAGATTTTACAGTTGCCAAAAAGAAAATTAAGGGCAATTATAGCTGATCCTGAAAAAAGTGCACAGGCAGTGAACCTTATTTATGTGCATGATACCGGGCCTGGAATAAAGCGTATAAAAAAGGGAAAGCAGTTTATCTATACCGCAGCGGAAACATTACGGGTAACTAATGAAATAGATTTAAAAAGAATAAAGAGCCTGGTAATTCCGCCTGCGTGGGAAGATGTTTGGATATGCGATTTGGCAAATGGCCATTTGCAGGCAACAGGTATTGATGTAAAGAAAAGAAAACAATACCGGTATCATACTTTATGGAATTCACTTAGGAATCATACAAAATATTTCCGGCTTTATCAGTTTGGTAAAGCCTTACCGGCTACAAGGTTACAGTTGGAAAAAGATCTTTCATTACCTGGTTTGCCAGTAGAAAAAGTGCTTGCTTTAGTGGTAAGTTTAATGGAACGTACCAATATAAGAATAGGGAACAGCATGTATGAAAAATTATACGGTTCTTTTGGATTGACTACTTTAAAAGATAAACATGTAGATATTAATGGTAGTGAATTAAAATTTTCCTTTAAAGGAAAGAAGGGGGTGCACCATGATATCAGCATAAAAAATAAAAAGTTATCTGCCATTGTTAAAACTTGCCGCGATATCCCCGGGAAAGAACTTTTTCAGTATTACACTAGTGATGGCGATAGAAGATCTGTGGATTCAGGAATGGTAAACGACTACATAAAAAAAATAAGCGGCGGAGATTTTACAGCAAAGGATTTTAGGACCTGGTCGGGTACCATCCAGGCTTTTCTAGCTTTTAAACAATTAGGTGTTTTTGAAACTGATACCGAAGCAAAGAAAAAGGTAGCCGAAGCATTAGACATGGTTTCAAAACATTTGGGTAATACCCGAAATGTTTGTAAAAAATATTATGTGCATCCTGCCATTGTATCGTTATACGAAAATAAGTTGCTTGAAAAGTATTTAAACCAACTGGATGAAATACAGGTAGATGATAATAAAGCTGACCTTACTGTGGAGGAAAAAATAGTAATGAAAATTTTGGAAACACATTGATGAATAGCTGCTTTAAATGCATACTAAGTAATATTAATAATAACCGCATAAACAATTTTTATGAGACCCATCTGGACAGGTACAATTGGTTTTGGTTTGGTAAATATTCCGGTAAAATTATTTAGCGCAACACAAGGCAGTGAACTGGACCTGGATATGCTTGATAAAAAAGATTTGTCAAACATACGTTTTATAAGGGTGAACGAAAAGACTGGAAAAGAAGTTGCGTGGGCGAATATTGTAAAAGGGTATATGCTTAACAGCCGGTATGTGGTACTGGATGATAAAGATTTTGAAACCGCCAGCGCTGTAAAAACCAAAGTAATTGAGATAAGTGATTTTGTGCAACAGGAAGACATCAACAGCGTGTATTATGAAACACCTTACTACCTCGTGCCTGAAAAATCGGGCGTTCGTGCTTACGCTTTATTAAAGCAGGCATTGCTGAAAACGGGAAAGGTTGGTATTGCAACATTTGTAATGCGCAATAAGGAACACCTGGCCATTTTAAAAGCAACAGAAGACGTGATGATTTTAAACCAACTTAGGTTTTCAGAAGAGATAAGGGATATAAAAGAGCTGGCCCTTCCTGCGGCGGCAACTGTTAAACCAGGAGAACTTAAAATGGCTGTCTCTCTTATTAACCAGTTATCCGGTAAATTTAAAATTGATACTTATAAAGACACTTATACAGCACAACTGCTAAAATTAATTAAAACTAAAGCAAAGGGGGGCAAACCTGCTATTGCACCCATGAAAGTGGTGCACAGCAAGGCAAAAGATCTGATGGAGCAATTGAAAGCAAGCCTATCTGTAAAATCAAAAAAAGCATCCTGATATGAGCCTTTCAAAATATACCATTAAAAGAAATTTTACTGTTTCGCCTGAACCTGGTGGTAAGATAGCTAAAAGCAAAATCAAATTATCATTCGTGGTACAGCGGCATAAAGCATCTCATTTGCATTATGATTTTCGTTTGGAAATGGAGGGCGTTTTAAAAAGCTGGGCAGTGCCAAAAGGCCCGTCCATGAACCCTGCAGACAAGCGCCTGGCTATGATGGTAGAAGACCATCCGTATGCCTATAAAGACTTTAAAGGCGTGATACCGGAAGGATATGGTGCAGGCATTGTAGAGATATGGGACAAAGGAAATTACAGCACCATTGAAAAAAATGATGCAGTAACCGCAGAAAAGAATTTACGTGCCGCCCTAAAAGCGGGCAATTTAAAATTTATACTCCACGGAAAAAAATTAAAGGGAGAGTTTGCATTGGTAAAATTAAAAGGCAAACAAGAAAATGCCTGGCTGTTGATAAAGCACAAGGATGAATTTGCAGTAGACGAATATGACAGTGAGAAAGAAACAACTGCCACTTCGCCCATCAACAAATGGCTAACTGAAAATAAGCAGCCTCAAAAAAAAAGCCTGGCATATAAACACCACACCTCTTAAAAAGATGGCCCATTTTATACAGCCCATGCTGGCTAAAGAAACCGATACTGCCTTTGATAATAAAGATTGGTTGTTTGAAATTAAATGGGATGGCTACCGGGCCATTAGTGAAATTAAAAACGGGGCAGTAGAGTTGTATTCCCGTAACGGTAATAGTTTTAATGCAGCGTATCCCATTGTTTATAATGAGCTAAAAAAAATAAAACCTGATGTAGTTTTTGATGGAGAGATCGTTATCATTAACGAAGAAGGAAAATCTGATTTTCAAAAATTGCAGCATTACGAAGACAATACTCATTTCCCTATTTGCTATTATGTATTTGACCTGCTCTCTCTTAATGGTGAAGATACAACCCAACTACCTCTGACAGAAAGAAAAAAGTTGCTACAAACAATCATCAAAAAAAATCCTGTCATAAAATATTCAGCCCATATACAAACCAAAGGAATAGATTTTTTTGCTGCGGCTAAAGCCAGCGATCTGGAAGGGATTATGGCTAAAAAAATAACCAGTGAGTATCACACTGGTGCAAGAACGGGTGAGTGGCTTAAAATAAAGCACCATAAATCTGAAGAAGTAATTATAGTTGGATTTACAAAGCCAACCGGATCAAGAAATTATTTTGGAGCACTGGTACTGGCGGTAAAAAATAAAGAGGGGCTAAAATATGCAGGCCACACGGGTTCAGGATTTACAGATAAAAAATTGAAAGAAGTGTATGAAAAATTGAAACCGCTTGTAACTACAATTTCTCCTTTTAACAAGATAGTAAAAACTAATATGCCGGTTACCTGGGTAAAACCAACATACGTTTGCGAAATAAAATTTACAGAATGGACTACGGATGGTAAAATGCGCCATCCCATTTTTTTAAGGATGAGAGAAGATAAAACAAGTAAAGATATTGTTATGGCAACCAAGAAAACTACAATAAAAAAAACTGAAAAAGAAGATAATACAGCAGCAGAAAATGATGGAGAACTGTTGATTGGAAAAACAAAAATAAAATTAACTAACCGCAATAAAATTTACTTTCCGGATGATACAGTTACCAAGGGAATGGTGATAGATTATTACCAGCAAATGAGCGATTATATTTTACCTTATTTAAAGGATCGTCCTGAGTCGTTAAAAAGAAATCCGAATGGTATAAATGACAAAGGTTTTTTTCATAAAGATGCCGGTGAAGCTGCACCGGCTTTTGTAAAAAGTGTAAAGATATTTTCCGAATCTGCCAACAAAGAAATTGATTATATTCTTTGCAATGATAAAGCAACATTAGCGTATCTTAATAACCTTGGTTGCATAGAAATAAATCCCTGGAATGCTACTACTAAAGACCTGGATAAACCAGACTACATGATCATTGACATTGACCCATCTGAAAAAAATAATTTTGAACAGGTAATTGAAACGGCCAATGCTTTTAAATTGATTTTAGATAAAGCAGGAGCAATAAGTTTTTGTAAAACTTCCGGCGCTACCGGGCTGCATATTTATGTGCCCATGGGCAAAAAATATCTGTATGAACAGGTTAAGGATTTTGCACAATTTTTATGTATGCTGGTAAATGAACAGTTGCCTGATTTTACAAGTATGGAACGTAACCTTGCAAAGCGGGGTAATAAAAATATTTACCTCGATTACCTGCAGAACCGCAGGGGACAAACCATTGCATGTGCCTATAGTTTGCGACCGCATATTGGGGCTACAGTTTCTACACCTTTATTGTGGAAGGAAGTTAAAACTGGTTTGCACCCTTCTGCGTTTAACATCAAAACTGTTCCTGCAAGAATTAAAAAGATAGGCGATATTTTTAAGGGCGTATTGGAAAAAGGTGTAGATATAAAGAAATGCCTGGGCAAAATATCGGGGGATGAACTGTAGAATTATTTCCACGTGTTAAATATAAATTATACTATTAATTTTTTTTTACTGACTTGTTTACCTGTAAGTTGCCCTTTAAAAAGCAGGCACAGTATTTTTATATGCTTTATTGATTAAAATGGTTACTGATAAAAGTAACTTACTATTAGCCGTTAACAGGAGTAAGTGGAATGACAACAAAACGATTTTTTAGAAAGGCAGGTAAAATAACTTTGTATCTGCTGGGTATAGTGTTGGTCATTATTGTTGCTGTGTTTATCTTTATCAATACCCGTTCTGGCAAAAGTTTTATAAAAAATAAAGTACAGGCTATTTTACAGCAAAAACTTAAAACAAAAGTTGTTATAGGATCCCTCGATTATAGCCTTCCCAAATGGATTGAATTAAACGGTATTTACCTTGAAGATCAGCAGAAAGACACTTTATTGTATGGCGAACAGGTGGCTGTTGATATAAATATGCTCAAGTTAATTAGCGGAGAAATAAACATCCGAAAAGCATCTTTTAAAAATATATACGCCAACATTTCAAGGCCCGCAAATGATACTGTATTTAATTACCAGTTTATAATGAATGCTTTTTCAGGAGCAACCAAAACTACAATTGCCACCGCAGATACTGCGGCCTTAAAAATTACTTTAAAAACACTGCTTTTAAATGACATCAGGTTAAAATTTACAGATAAATATAGCGGCAACGAATTTACTACAGGCATAAAAAAACTTGAAGCAAATCTTAATCAATTTCAACCAGACAGGATGCGATTTGGCATCAATGATTTTACTGCTTCGGGCATTGATTTTTTTATGCTTACTTTAAAAGATGCCGTAAAAAATAAACCTGTTGATACTGCAACTGTTAACTTGTTTTTTAATGCCGATAAAATTGATCTGCGGGATATAAATGTGTCCTATCAAAACAAGATCAACGGAATGTATTATGCCAATAAAATACAGCATTTCAGCATCAGTAAAATTAACCTTGACCTTGCAAAAGAAAAAGCTTTGCTGGGGAACATTTTGTTTGACAGTTCTGCAATAAAATTTACTTCACCAAAATCCACTGCAAAAGCAGTAGCTGATTCTTTAACAGCAACATCCAACTGGAACATTGCCATCAACCAATTGCAATTAAATAATGATGCACTTATTTATGATGATAACAATGTTGCTCCGAAAGAAGGGTTTGATTTTTCTCATATCGGTTTGAAAAAATTAAATATTCATACTGATAAAATATTTTATTCTGCGGATAGTATTCTTGCCAATATTAATCAACTGGCCTTTAAGGATACAAGCGGCTTTTCAATAGACACTACACATGCCAATATCCGTTACAGCAACAAAGGAATTGAAGCTACTGCCTTATATATTAAAACACCCCAAAGCCTTATACAAAATAAAGTGGTTTTAAAATATGATGATATAAAAAAATTAATGGTCACGCCGCAAAACAGTGAGTTAACAATTCAACTTAAAAATACTGTTGTAGCCGTAAACGACCTGTACATGCTGATGCCTTCAGTAAAAAAATATATGCCAGAGCAAAAATTTAAGAATAATATTATCAGGCTATCTACCCAAATCAATGGCACGCTAAAGCAGTTAAATATTCCATTGCTGCAACTAACTGGCTTTAATGCAACTGTTATTAATGCAAAAGCGGTTTTGTTTAATGTTACCGATACCAATAAGCTTGCTTACGACATAACTATTTTTAACAGCAGCCTGCCAAAAGCCGATCTATTGAAATTTATGCCGGCCAATAATGAATTATTAAATAAGTTGCCGGCAGTAATTAATTTTGGTACACACCTTAAGGGTAACCTTAAAAATAGTGTTGCTGATGTAAATATTAACAGCAGCAGTTTTCGCTTATCGGGCAAGGGCGAGATAAAGAATATTGACAAGCCCAACGCCTTACAATATAATGTAACCATTACTGACAGCAGGATAGAAAAAAGTTTTATAACAGCCCTTGTTCCACCGGGTACAATACCTGCATCTGTTAATTTGCCGGAGATAATAATGGTAACGGGTTCCGCTAAAGGTGATATGAATAATATACAACCTGATCTTACATTGCGTGGCAGTTACGGTGTTGCAAAGGTAAAAGGATTTGTGCACCAGTTTAAAAACCCGGAGGCGGCTACTTACGATCTTACATTTGCCACACAAGATTTTGCGGTGGGTAAATTAATAAAGCAGGATACCGTAATTGGCAATCTTACTTTTTCGGGTTACGCAAAAGGCCGGGGCTTTAATTACAAAACAATGGTAGCGGTAATTAAGGGCAAAGTGGAGAGTGTTGGCTATAACAAATACGACTATAAAAATATTATACTCAATGCCGGTTTAAAGAGTGGCGATATTGTAAGCAATGGAAGTATTGATGACCCCAACATACAAGTAAATTATACTGCAACAGCAAATGTAAGAGGCGAATATCCATCTTTTGAAACCAATATAAGGGTTGATACCGTTCAACTAAAAACACTCAATTTTTATAAAGACACATTGAATCTTTCTTTTAGCACATATATTAAAGCTACTGATCTTGATCCTAAAAAAATGGATGTATATGCAAGGGTAGATTCTTCTAAAATAAATATAAAGAATAAGCTATACAATTTGGATAGCATGGTTGCAAAAGCAAAAACTACCAAAGGCATTAACGATATTAGTTTAAATTCCCCGCTGGCAGATGTTGCTGCAAATGGAAAATTCCAATACGATAAGATAGGCTCGTCGTTGTTGCAATACGTTGACAGATACTATAACATTACCGATACAGTGATCGGCAACATTGCACCGCAGCAAATTAGTTTTGAAGGGGTGATAAAAAAGAACCCAATAGTAACAAGTTTTGTAAAGGGCTTTTTTGATTATGATAATATTCCTTTCAAAGGAAGTTTTTCTTCCAACGAAAAAGATAGCGCATTACAATTAAAGGCAACTATTCCTTTTTTGGTCTATCAAACCTACAGGGTTGGCAACGGCATGATTGATGTTGCTTCTCATAACAGCCGGATATCAGGTGTAGCTAATTTTGACACCTTACATTTTGGGAGTAATATCTTGTATAAGACCGGCATCGTAGCATCAGTAGCTAATGACAGTTTAAGTATTGCTGCCACTACAAAAGATAAGAAAAATAAAGACCGCTTTGCTATCGGTGCCGCTATTAACCGTAAAGACAGTGGCTATACTTTTTCTTTAAAAGATACTTTGTTGCTTGACTATAAAAAATGGACAGTTGCACCGGACAATAAAATAACCTTTTCGCCAAAAGGAATTTTAGTACATAACTTTTTAATAAGAAATGACAGCAGCAGCATAGCAGCAACAAGCAGGGAAAATGTGTTGAACAGCCCTGTTGATGTTACGATCGATAATTTTAAAATAAAAGATATCACATCCATGATCAACAGCGATACCTTGCTTGCATCGGGTATCATTGATGGCAAATTTTCTATCAGTGAATTTGATAAAAAGTTACCAGCCTTTACAGGGAACATACAGGTGGATAGTTTGCAGTTTATGCAACAGTCAGTAGGCACTATTAAATTAATTACAGAAAAAGTGGGTGAAAATACTATCACCGCTGCCATGGGTTTAACGGGCAATGGTAACAATGTGGATGTTAAAGGCAGCTATTATTTAAACGATGATTCCAAACAATTTGATGTGGATGTAAACATTGCCAATTTAAACATGACCACGCTGCAGGCTTTTTCGCAAGGCAACCTGGTGCGGTCTGCAGGAAGTATAAAAGGTAAAGTAGTGCTAAATGGAAAATTTACAGAGCCACATTGGAACGGACAGTTAAACTTTGATACAACAAGATTCAGCATTGCAAAACTGGGAACATCGTATGCAATCGACAATCAAAAAATTTCTTTTAATTACCCGGTCATTTCATTGAGCAATTTTACTGTAAAAGATTCCCTTAATAATTTTATGGTAGTTGATGGGGATATCACTTCCCGATCAATTACAGAATACGACCTTAACCTGGGGATCAATGCCAAAAATTTTACACTGGTAAATGTTGCCAAAGCATTTGCCAACCAGGTGTATGGTTTTGCTGCCGTGGATGCTGATATTTCGGTTACAGGCAATTCAACAACACCAGCAATTGAAGGAAATATATCGCTCAACGATAAAAGCGATGTAACCATGGTGCTGCCCGAAAGCAATGTAAATAAAGATGCGTCAAAATCTGTTGTGCGTTTTATTGACAGAGATACTTTTGCATTGCCCGAGAAAATTAAATTTCGTCCGGTTAATGAAGTTAAACCAACCTTTGCCCAGTTTCTTAATTATAATTTGAATATTGAAGTAAGTAAAAAAGCAGCGCTAACAATTATTATAGACCCCAGCAGCGGCGATGAATTAAAGATACAGGGCGATGCACAATTAAATGCCGGTGTTGACCCTGGTGGTAATATTATATTGGCTGGTAATTACGAATTAAATAGCGGCTACTATATTTTAAACTACCAGTTTCTTCGAAAACAATTTAATTTATTACCCGGCAGCACCATCGCTTTTAGCGGTACCCCTACTGATGCACAGATTAACATACACGCCGAATATATTGTCAACACTTCTTCTAAAGATTTGTTGGGTAACGAAGTGGGAACGGTAGACCCTAAATTGGCCAATACTTTTAAACAGAAAATTCCTTTTAGAGTTTTGCTGACATTGAAAGGGTCTTTGTTAAAACCTGAAATAAGTTTTGATATAGAATTACCTGGTGAGAATGTACAAATGAGCAGTGATTTGCGTACAACTATTGAAAATAAATTAAACCAATTAAGGGGCGATGTTGGCGCAACCAATAAGCAGGTATTTTCTTTATTGCTGTTCAGTCGTTTTGTTGGCGAACAAAGCACTGACTTTTTTAAAGTTGGGGGATCAGGTGATGGCGGGGGATTTGGTGATTTAGCAAAACAGAGTGTTAGTAAATTTCTATCCTCAGCCTTGGAAAATATAGCGGATGATCTTTTTAAGGGATTAGATGTAGATCTTAACTTGAATAGTTATAAAGACTATAGTAGTGGCGATGCGCAACAAAAAACAGATCTGAATGTTGCCATCACAAAGAACTTTGTAAACGACAGATTAAGCATTAGTGTTGGAAAAAACTTTGGTATAGAAGGGCAGGATGCCAGTGCAAAAGCGGCCCAGCAAAAAGGAAGTGGTTTTTTGCCCGATGTGACAGTTAATTACAAGTTGACACAGGACGGGAAATACCTTTTAAGGGCTTACAAAAAAACACAGTTTGAAGTGATACTTGATGGCTATGTAATAGAAACAGGTTTGGCATTTATCGTAACCATGGATTATGATAAGTTTGGTGAATTATTTACCAGGAAAAGTAAAAAGATCGTAAAATAAGGATGAAGCAAATTAATGTTTTGGGGTTATTTTTTTTATGGCTGGCAAGCAGTTGTAATGTAGGTAAGTATTTACCTCCAGGTGAAAAATTATATAAAGGAGCAACTGTAAAAGTTGAAAGAAATAAAGACGTAAAAGCATCCAATAAATCTTTAAGAAAACAGTTGCTTTTAGCGGCCAGGCCAAAACCCAATAAATTTATATTAGGTCAGCCTTATAAAGTTTGGTGGTGGTATTTTATTGGCGAGCCTAAAAGGCCAAAAGGGTTCAAGGCTTTTCTACGAAACAAGTTAGGTGAACCGCCTGTACTTAGCAGCAGGTTAAATGTGAAAGTTACGGCAGAAAACATGAGGGCTTACCTTGAAAATATAGGATATTTTCATTCCACAATTAGCGGAGACACAATAAATAAAGGCTATTTTACTAAAGCTGTTTATAATGCATTTGTTTTCCCCCAACACTCCATTAGGAATATTACCTGGGTAAATGATAGTTCTGCTTTATTAAAGGAACTTGATACAAAGAAAAAGAAAAAAGGATTATTAAAAAATGGGATGCCTTATAGGTTAAGTGATATTGAAGCGGAAAGAGATCGTTTGGACGCAATAATAAAAACCAAAGGGTATTATTATTTTAATCCTGATTATATTATGGCATACGCAGATAGTACAATTGGTAATTATAAAGTTGACTTGTTTTTTAATATTAAAAGTACAACACCGGAAATTGCAAAGCATGCATATATCATCAATCGTATAACTGTTTTCCCCAATTATACATTGTTACATCCACCGCCTGATACAAGTAAAAATGGTACTATCAATGTAGATGGATTATTTATTAGGGATACAGTACATAAATTTAAAAACGATCTTTTTAAACGGACAATTACTTACAGACCTGGAAAATTATATAGCAGCATTGATCAAAATACAACACTTAATAGGTTGATTAATTTGGGCGCATTTAAATTTTCTAAAAATAGGTTTGAAGCAGTTAAAGATTCTGCGGATCCATACCGCTTAAATGTCTTCTACTATTTGACCCCGGCAAAACAAAAATCTTTGCAGGCGGAAATAGATGGATTTTCTAAAGAAAATAAATATATTGGCTCCCAGGTTAGTGTTAACTGGAAAAACCGGAATACATTTCGTGGCTCAGAACAACTAGCTATTAAAGCCTATGGAAGCTTTGAAATTTCCTCCAACGATTCGCTTAAAAAAAATAATAATTACCGTATAGGCACGCAAGCCACATTAAGTTTCCCTCGTTATTTGATTCCCTTTTTTCATATCAGGGAAAGTAATTTATATCCTGCCCGAACCCAATTGTTATTAGGCTATGAATATTTTATAAAACAAAATTTTTATGCCAAAAATGTATTTCGTTTTAATTATGAATTTCAATGGAGGGAAAGCGCTAATAAGCAACATATTCTTTCTCCTATTTCTTTAACTTATTTAAACGCAGCCAATGTTACTGATAGTTTTTATAAAGTGGCAGCACTCAATCCGGCAATTTTGTCCAACGTTTATAATGAAGCCATAATTGGCTCCTATTATTCCTACACCTATAATACTTTAAATCCTTTAGCAAAAAAGCAGTGGTTCTTTAACGCCAGTTTAGAGGCTGCAGGTAACACCCTTGGATTATTATCCGGAGCCAAGTATGCACGCACAAAAAATATTTTTGGAACACCCTTTGCCCAATATGTAAAAGGAGATATTGATATACGATTTACAAAACGATTGAAAAGTAAAATTGAATGGGCAAGCAGATTCCAGATAGGCATCGGCTTTCCTTACCATAATTCTGCTTTTCTACCTTTTTCAAAACAATATATTATTGGAGGATCAAGTTCTATAAGAGCGTTTTCTGTACGTGCCCTTGGACCAGGTAGTTATTTGCCTACTGCAAAAGACCAGGCTTATTTTCAAACTATCGGAGGCGATTATAAATTACTTGTAAATTCTGAATTGCGCATTCCGTTGTTTGGGCGTTTCAGTGCAGCAGTTTTTACTGATTTTGGAAATATCTGGACAAAAGATACCGTCTTATTTGGCAGGGCAGGCAAACTAAAAAATGATTTTTTAAAAGAAATTGCGGTAGCCTCTGGTATAGGCTTACGCATTGATGCCAGTGTTATTTTATTACGTTTTGATCTTGGAGTGCCATTGAGAAAACCTTATTTACCCGACGGACAACGATGGGTAATTGATAAGATTGCATTTGGGAACAGTAAGTGGCGAAGTGATAACCTGGTTTTTAACATTGCAATAGGGTATCCATTTTAAACGACCATAAAATGTAACAGATAATACAAATTTTATTCTTAGTTGCTTATTAATACTACCGGCTTACATTAATAAAAAAAATTTTTATCCCAGATGAAATTATTTCTTAGATATCTTATTGTGATCATTATAATTGGTGCAATAGCTGGTTACATTTACTGGCAAAAAAATAAAAAGACAATTATAAAAGAGTCTATCCAAAATGCCATTCAAAAAAAAACAGACAGCCTTTATTTTATTCATTATGATAGCCTTAATATTGATGAAGTAAATGGCAATGCTTCTTTTTATAAAGTGACATTGCAATCTGACAGTGTGCAAAAAGCAATGCTGAATAATAATGATAGTTTACCCAATGCCTTATACAACATCCGGGTTGATGAGGTAACGGCCAGGGGAGTAGACATGGCAGGGTTGCTGCAAAAGCAAAATGTTGCAGCAAAAAGTATTTTGTTAAACAAACCGATCATTCAAATAATTAATACCGGGGTTGATAAACCAAAACCATTTACTTACAACGATACACTTGAATTGTATCAAAAAATAACCGGCAAGTTTAAAAGCATTCATGCTGATACTATACAGGTGCTAAATGGCACCATTTTAATAACCGATAAAAAGGGAAAAGCTTTAACTACTCTCGAAAACATCAACGTTACCCTTCATAATTTTTTGATAGATAGCACAAGGAATTACCAGAATATAATCAGTTATTTTATTAAAGATGTAAAGGCGACAGTAGAGAATATCCAGTTACCCGAATCTAAAAATGGTTCCCGTATCAATATCACCAAACTGCTGTATGATGCCCCACAAAAAATATTGCAGGTCAATTCAATTCAGCAATACAAAGCGGGAAACACAACACCGGTTATTGATGTTAAAAATGTTCAGGTAAACCAGTTAAACACAGATGCTTTTATTCTGAACCAGCAATTAAAAGCGGGGCTGGTAACCTGCGATGGGGGGTTGGTTACTGTTTACCGGAAAAGGAAAAAGAAAATGTCAGGCGAAGAAGCTATTGAACTTTCAAGCGACCTGATAGATGAAGCACAAATAGGAGGCATAAAATTAGCCAATACCAAAATTATTGTAAAAGACCCTGCTGAAGCAAATGAAACTCCTTTTATAATAAATGAGGTAACATTTTCGGCATCAAAAATTGTCAGCGTAACAGATGGCAGCACTGTAAACAATTTAATAAATAATGCAGAATGGGAACTGTCAGCCGGTGGTTTTTCTTTTATAACCAAAGACAAATTATACAAGTTTAGTGCTGCCGGCATTTTGTTAAATAATAAAGCGGGCACCATTAAAGTTAAACAAGTTTTATTAAAACCACAGTTAACCGAGGCCGAATTTGTTAGGGTAAGTAAAGTGCAAAGAGACAGGCTGGACTTAAGTTTTAGCAATATTTCTTTACAAGGCGTAAATTTTAAAAAACTGGTAAGTGCTAAAATACTTGAAATTGAGAGTGCATCTTTACAACCTTCTTTAAAAATATTTGACGACAGGACTTTGCCGTTTAGCACTATCAGTAAAGTTGACAAATATCCCCAGCAATTACTGGCGAAATTAGATTTTCCTTTTTATGTAAAAAAGGTTATGGTAAATAATGGAGCAGTTTTTTATAAAGAAAAAGCCAGGAAATCTGAAATGGCTGGCACGCCCAATTTTACAAATATCAACGGTATTATTGCTAATGTAACAAATATACCGGGTAAGATTAAGGCTAATAAAATAATGCGTGTAAATGTGCGGTCACTTTTTTTAGGCACCGCCACTATTAAAACAGAATGGCTGCTACCATTAAATTTACAGGATACCGTATTTACAATAACCGGTGAAGTAGGCCCAATGGATGCAACAGTGTTAAATCAAATTATTGAACCGTTGGGTATGGCATCGGTAAAAAAAGGGCAAATAAATAAGCTGACATTTGATTTAACATGCAATAATTATAAGGGAAAAGGTCATGCAGTTTTTTTATACAATGATCTTAAAGTGGAAGTATTAAAAATGAGTGATGATGAATTAAAGAAAAGGGGCCTGGCTACTTTTTTGGCAAATACATTTATTAAAAATGATAACCCTAATAACAACAATACCTATATAGGCAATATTGATTTTAATAGGGATATTTATAAATCGTTTTTTAATTTACTGTGGAAAAGTGTTTTCGACGGCGTTAAGAAAACAGTGTTAAGAAAATAAATGGCGATAGAGCAATTGCAAAAATATAATTAAAAATCTCCTTAATTATTTTTGTTTATAGTTATTGTAAAAAAAATTATTCTTCTACTCCATCCATATTTTCTTCTGTATTGGTACTGTCATTTCTTATCCCTTCCTCAAATGCTTTTATTTTATCTTCAGGTTCATTTTTATCACCTGTTTTGTCAGTAGTATTAACGGGCATGTTTTGATCCTCGTCATTTAAGATATTCTCCTTAGGCTTATAATTATTTCTGTATTTGTTTTGCGGAAGCCAGTTATCCTCTTTTATAATTTCGTCGGCGTAATTATATTGTTTCATGATGGCAGATTAGATTTATAAAGTAATAGAAATGTGGGTAATCAGCTTAAAATATTCTTTATAATAATAAGTTTAATTGTGCTTCAATACTCCTTATTACTGAATAAAAAAAAGCCTTAGCAAGTAAACGTAATTTTGAAAAGAACGGCCTGCTAAAACTACTAACTGCACGGGTAGCAGATAAATGTAAAATGTTTTAACAGTCCATTCAATTTATAGATTAAAACGCTTTTTCAGGTTTATAGATATCTTTTAATTCAGCGCCTTTTTCTTTTGTTTTTTCTGCCAGGTCTTTTGTGCCATCCTTAATGTTTTGATATTTACTATTAATGTTTTCACCTAATTTATTTAGGCCATCTTTTACTGATCCGGAAAGATCATTGCCTTTTTTAGCAATTTTTTTTCTTGTCTCTGAACCCTTATCCGGTGCAAGTAAAATACCTAAAACTGCACCTGCAGCAATGCCCGTTAAAACACCTGTTATTAATTTCCCTTTTGACATAATTTTAAATTTAAACGTGAATAAAATAGTAACTGAGTAATTGCATAATAACTTCCAAAATTTTTGCCAAATTATTTCCAATTTTGTTAATATCCATAAATCCAATGCAATTAAGGCTTTTAGCTTAAAATAAGAAGCAAAAGAAACACTTATAAAAAATACGGTTCAAAGGTTGTGTATCCTTTTCTACAACTGAGGAATTTTAAGAACAAAGATTTGAGGAATTGTTTTATGCTAATAAAAAAGAGTAAAAGCCTGCTATCAGTAGGTTGTTTTGATTTAACAACTGGCATGATTATCTATATAAACTTGCTTATGTTTTATAGGAAGTTGTACAAAAATAAAAGCAGCTAAAATTAAATAGTTTGCCATGTTTATTTGTAAGTTCTAAATAACATATTCACATTAACCTTAAATAAATTTTACATGAAAAAGTTTCTTTTTTTAACATCCTTTTTAGCTTTGGTAATAACTTTTTTATCCGGTTGCCAGGCAATTGGTGATATATTTAAAGCAGGGATGTGGAGTGGGATATTTATTGTTGTATTAATTGTAGCAGTGGTCATATATCTTATAAGCCGGGCAAGTAAAAAATGATTTGATAACCCGGTTAAATTACTTAAAAGCAACTTTATTTTTCTTGTTCATACATGTATAGAACGCTTGCAGGGGGTAATTTAAAGAATTTTATAAATTAATAAATGGATGAAATTGGAAATTGAAAGAAAAATAAGGCTTGGGTATTTCTCTTTGCTTAGAAATCCACTTACCAATATTGGGCTGGCTAACGACCAGTTAAAAGATACTATGTAGCCAACGGAGGAAAACTATACGTTGTTAAATATGATTAAACGGAATGTGGAAAGAATAAATACCTTGGTAGGTGATCTATTGGGACCCACAAAATCTGCAGAACTTAACCTGGCCGATTTTTCGGTTAATGATTTACTAAATGATGCATTGATAATGGCAGGCGACAGGATAAAACTAACTAATATAACCATTGAAAAAAAGTATGCAGATAATATTTGTAAGGTTTGGGTAGATGCAGAAAAAATAAGAGTAGCTTTTTTCAATATCATAGTCAATGAAATAGAAAGCTTAGTACCCGGTAAGGGGGTGCTACAAATTACAACAGAAAATTTTAATAAAATATGCAGGGTTATTATTAAAGATAATAGCGAAGGGATGAACGATGAGACAAGATCAAAAATATTTAAACCATTTTTTGCAAGAAAGGATAACAGCAATGGCTTGGGGTTAACCAATACACAAAATATTATACTCAATCACAAAGGCAATATTTCTCTTGATAGTGAGCTTGGACAAGGAACAACTTTTACAATTAGTTTATGTGCTGCCTGATAGTTGTAATCTTAAACAGTATTAAAAGCCAGCAATATTAATTGTCTGTTTTTAACACTCTAATTTTTCCATTATATTATTTATAGATTCTTTTGAGAAGGGCTTTCCTATAAAATAATCCACACCTTCCTTATATGCTTTTCGCACATCTGCAACAGTGTCATGTGCAGTGATCATTATTATTTTTGCTACCGGATGAAAACGCTTTATATATCCTATAAAATTTACCCCTAATCCATCTGGTAAATGATTATCTAAAAAAATGATTTCGGGATTTATCGTTTCTAGCAAATTAGCTGCCTCCTTTAAACTATTTACGTATTTAGATTGTATCTGTCTTCTTTTTAGCAAGGTTCCCAGCAGGTAACAAATGTCTCTTTCATCATCTATAATTAAAACTTGCGGATTTTTTAAAGTTGTTGTAGTATTCAAAATTTATTACTTATTATTTTTATTACTTTATTTATCTTATTTTTAATTGACAATTTTCCAGCCAGATTAATACTGTAATAAATAATATCTTCAAAAAACATTCCCATTTCCGTCAGAAAAACTTAAGTCTACAGATTGTTGAATTTTCTCCCCATATATTATTTGTTCAGGATGTATATGGCAGCTAAAAAACTGGCAGGATATTTTCAATTCGTCACATGTTTAATGTAGACCAACCCCAAACATTTATGAAGAAGAAAGTTATAATTATAGATGATGATGTTGATATGTGCACGCTTTTAAGTGGTTTTTTAATGAGGAATAATTACGATGTTGAAGTAGCTTATTCAGGAGGGCAGGGCATTACTAAATTTAAACAGACAAATTTTGACATTGTTATTTGTGATTTCCGATTAGGGGATAAAGATGGCAAAGATGTATTGATGGAGATAAAGGCGCATAATCCCCAAACCATTGTTTTAATAATAAGTGGTTATTCTGATATAAAAATTGCTGTTGAAGTTATAAAATTGGGAGCCTACGATTATATTACCAAACCATTGATTCCTGATGAAGTATTAAGTGTTTTAAAAAATGCAGCCCTTCGTTTTAATTCACCAGATAAAAACAACAGCCAGCCTTTTAAAAGAAATCATGCAATAGCAGATGACAGCAGTTTTCTTACAGGCCATGCCACCAGTACAAGGGAGCTGTACCGACAGGTAGAAATAGTAGCCACTACAGATTATAGTATTATACTTTATGGTGAGAGCGGAACCGGCAAAGAAGTTATTGCTAAAAAAATTCATGATTTAAGCAGTAGAAAAAACAAACCATTTGTAGCAATGGATTGCGGCACTTTATCTAAAGAACTGGCAGGAAGCGAATTATTTGGTCATGTTAAAGGCGCTTTTACCGGGGCACAAAATGATAAGGAAGGCCACTTTGAAATGGCCAATGAAGGAACTTTGTTTTTAGATGAAGTGGCCAATTTATCTTACGATATACAGGCTTCTTTGTTAAGAGTAATACAGGAAAGAAAATTTAAAAGAGTGGGTGGCACAAAAGAAATCCCCCTTGATATCAGGATTATTGTTGCATCAAATGAAAACTTGCAGGATGCATACCGTAAAGGAAAATTCAGAGAGGACCTTTATCACCGCTTTAATGAGTTTTCTATACACTTGCCACCCCTTCGAAAAAGAAAAGAAGACATTCCTCTTTTTGCCAATTTTTTTCTAAAAAATACCTGCATTGAACTTAATAAAGATATAGCAGGTTTTACCGATGAAGTAATTGCAATGTTCATTAATTACACCTGGCCCGGAAATTTGCGGGAATGCAGAAATGTAATAAGGCGTTTGGTGCTGTTGTGTGATGAAGATACCATATCAGCTAATTTGCTTCCCGTTGAAATCATCGAACAGTTTGCTAATAAGGAATATAAAACTGAGATGCAGCTACAGGATTATCCGGATATGTTTCCCGCAATAAAAAAAGATGTATACCTGAAAGATACTGCTGCAAAAGCAGAATATGAAGCAATCATGAAAGTATTAAAAGAAGTTAATTTTAATAAAACCAAGGCAGCCATTATTTTAAATGTAGACAGAAAGACATTGTATAATAAAATCAGAAACTACGAAAATTGAGCCGCTGAACTTTCTTGCTTAATTCACAAAAACTGGTATAAAATTAGCTTTGTCAACAAGCAATAAATTTACTAAATTTTTAAAAATATTTATTATGAGTACAACACCCGGTGAAATGACAACACTCTCTTCTGTATTAGAAAAGCTCCGTATAAAAAAACGTGATAATGAGTTTAGGATGACTGCGGAAGGATTTGGGATTGGAAATGGAAAATTTTACACACCCGATCAATTAAAGATCATAAAAACATATCGCTTTGAAGGTGATTCTGATCCTTCAGATTCGTCTATCATTTATTTAATTGAAGCTGACAACGGCCTTATTGGTTATAGCCTTGATGCCTATGGGGCATACAGCGATCACGATGATGATGGTTACGATGATTTTATCAGAAAAATTCCTATGGAGGAGAGAGATGAGCAAATTATTTTTGAGGATAAATTAGAAGAAATTCACGGATAGTAATTTAGTCACTTATAATAGCAACAGCATACGAGGCTTTTGAGCAATCAAAAAATTTGTATGCTTTTTTTTTAAACTGATTTTTTGATGCTTACATACGTTTGCTTTTACGGAAGGGGGCAACAAAATATTATGCCCAACTAAGCGAATTTTACAGACAAGATGAAAGCTGGCAACAGTGCAATTTTATTGAAGCAGCAGCAGATCAGCATAACCTTAAAAGCAAATGAAAAAACAATTGGAACAAAAGTTTTAAAATTTTTTTTACTGGGCACCTACTTCCTTATCATCATTTCTCACTATCACCTTCCTCACCATCAAAAGATAAAACTTCTTTTAAAAAGGCTGGCTGCATATTAAAGTGCATGCCCTCTTGCTCTTCACCATCTACTATTAATTTTACAATCAGTTCATCCAAAAATTTTTGCTGTACTATTTCTATGGCATATACTGTATCCAGGTTATGGTAGATAAGTTTTACCAATGGCCATTCTTCGGGAATGCAGGGAGTAAAGTATAAAGTATCTACTTCCCTTTTAAGCCCTATAAAGGAATCAATAATTAACTGGTACATCCAGCCTGCCGAACCGGTATACCATGTCCAGCCGCCACGGCCTTTGTGCATTGGTTCTGCATAAACGTCTGCAGCAATCACATAAGGTTCTGTTTTATAGATGGCTATTTTGCTAGCTGAATTTCCGCGGTTTAAGGGGTTGATCATCTGCAATAATTCCCAGGTTCTTTTTTTATTATTGATGGCGGCAAAAGCCATTACCAGCCAAACAGCAGCATGGGTATATTGGCCGCCATTTTCCCTAACACCCGGAACATAGCCTTTAATATAACCGGGGTTCATAACCGATTTATCAAATGGCGGTGTAAACAATTGTATCAGCCCGTCTTCTTTTTGCACCAGGTAATCATCGGCAGATTGCATGGCTTTAAGGGAGCGTTCTTTATCGCCCGCTTTTGATAATACGGACCAACTTTGCGCAATAGAATCTATCCGGCATTCTTCGTTTTCATGTGTACCCAGTGGTACACCATCATCAAAATAAGCACGCCTGTACCATTCACCGTCCCAGGCATTCTTTTCAATATTCAACCGCAGCCTTTCTGCCTCTATCGTGCATTTGTATATAAAGGGCTCATCTTTTTTTATGGTAGCTATGGCTGTAAAATGCATGAGTATGTCATACAGAAAAAAGGCCAGCCAAACACTTTCGCCTTTGCCATGGTTACCCACTTTATCCATGCCATCATTCCAGTCGCCACTTCCCATCAATGGCAGGCCGTGTACACCAAATGCAAGCCCGTGCTCAATTGCTTTAACACAATGCTGGTACAAATTTGCAGCTGTTTCCGATTTAATGGGCAGGTCAAAATTAGATTCTTCTCCTTCATTTAACAAACGGCCTTCCAGGAAATGTACAGGTTCGTCGAGAATTGCATGATCGCCCGTTGCTAATATGTATTTGGTGGCCACAAAAGGCAACCATAAATAATCATCAGAGCAGGTAGTGCGCACCCCACGCCCTATAGGCGGGTGCCACCAGTGTTGCACATCCCCTTCTTTAAATTGGTGGCTGGCACATAAAAGGATCTGTTCTTTCACCAGTTCAGGCTTGGTATGCAACAGCGATAAAACATCCTGCAACTGGTCCCTGAAACCAAATGCGCCACCCGATTGATAGAAGCCACTTCTTGCCCAAATACGGCATGCCAGTGTTTGATAATTCAGCCAGCCGTTGGTAAGAATATTGATAGCTTTATCGGGTGTTTCAATTTGCACAGCACCTAAGGTTTTTTGCCAGTATAAGTGTACTTTATCTAAGGCATTGCGTGCGGCATTGCCTCCTTCAAAAGCATGTATCAGGTTCACAGTTTCATCCAGATTTTTACCAGCGCCCAGCCTGAAAATAATTTCTCTTTCCTGTTCTTCGGCCATATCAAAAACAACTTGTATGGCTGCACAGGGGTCGAGCGCTGCACCCGTTTTGCCTGATAATTTTGCTCTGTTCATGGCATCAGGGTTTTGTAAAGTTCCGTTGCGGCCAATAAATTCTGACCGGTCAGTGGTATGCGTTTTATTTGTATCATCCACATCAAAAAAAGCAACCCTGCTGCCAAACTCTGTATTGTAAGCATTTCTGGCCAAAATAGCGCCACTCTGTATATCTACCTGCGTTATGGTATGCATTAAAGATTTTGCACGGAGGTCTCCCAGCACCCACTCTACATAACCCGTTGCAGAAATGCGGCGTGGCCTGGTGGAATTGTTGCGGAGTTTAATAACAATAAATTTAACCGGTGCTTCAATATCAACATACACACACATAGTAGAATCAATGCCATCTTCACTATGCTCAAATATGCTGTAACCAAATCCATGTCTTGTAATGTAAGGCGATTGCCCACGAAAGGGTAAAGGCGATGGCGACCAGAACTTTCCACTTTCTTCATCTCTTAAATAAAATGCTTCTCCTTTTAAATCACCAATGGGGTCATTGTTCCAGGGTGTAAGCCTGAGCTCATGTGCATTTTCCGTCCACGTATACGATTGGCCACTTTCTGAAATGACGGTGCCAAAATTTGGATTGGCCAGAATGTTGACCCATGGTGCAGGTGTTGAACGTGCTGGCGTGGTAGTTATAACATACTCTTTACCATCAGGAGAAAAACCACCAATGCCGTTAAAAAACTGAAGGTTGTTAACGGCTGGCACAGCCGTAAAAACGGAAGTATGAAATTTGCTTGGGCTAAAATAAGGGATGCTCGTTTTTAATTTGTTGCGCCTGTTCATTTGTTCTTCCAAAGTGCCCAATGCATCTGATATAACAACATGTGCCACGGTTTGAAAAAGTATACGGTCTTCATTGGATATCTGATCGGCGGCACGGAGAAAAATACCACCAGGGTGTTCCTTCATATCGCTTGAAAACCCAGGTGATACCAGGCTTTGTATATCGTTATGCAATACTTGCCTGTAACCACCATGGTCTTCGTTCCATATTACCAAATCAACTATCAATCCTTTTAAGCGCCAGTATGTGTGTGCCTGTACTAATTGTTTTACGAGGCCAATATTGTTGGCATCTTCAATTTGTAATAATACAATCGGTATATCCCCTGAAATAGAATAGCCCCATAAGCCCGATTGGCCGCGTTGATTTTTTATAATAGTAGCAGGGTCGGTTCTTAAAGAAGGATTGGAGAAGATGATAGAGCTTGCCAGTTTGTTATACAATTGCGCATCTGCTTCGGAGGCATTTATCTGGCGCAGGATTACCTGGCTATGTGTCCACACTAACTCTAATACCCTGTTGGTAAGGTGCCTGTCCTGGTATCTTTCTACCAGTGCAGTGCATACTTCTTTTGTTTCTGCAACACCAAATATCATGTCTACAATAGCAGTTTCCTGTGGTTCAATAACAATGCGGTATTGAATGGAAATAACCGGATCAAGTACAGACCCGCTGCTGCCAGATAAAGCATTCTTTTGCTTCATGGCCCCGGGTATATTGATGGTATTACCCCTGCCTATAAACTGGTCCCGGTCTGTTTCGTAAGCAATGTTTTCAATAGCAGCATCATGCACTTTCATTAAGTGAAACATCCAGGGTGGCTGCTCATCTATAGAACGGGCCCTTCTTGTGCAAAGTATGGCATGCCGTTGCTGGTTGATCTCTGTTTGCACAAAAAGGTTACTAAAAGCAGGATGGGCTTCATCTGCCGCCGCCGCAGTTAATACAACTTCTGCATAACTGGTTATTTCAATGGTTCTTTTTTTGCGGCTGCGGTTGGTAATATGTACCCGTCTTAATTCAATATCATCTTCCGGCGATACCACAATTTCTGTATGTGTTTCCAGCGAAAAATCACGGCGGCGAAATTCTGCCCTGCCCTGCGAAAATACCGCTTCATAATTTTCTCCCTCCTGCAGGGAAGGTTGAAAAGAGGATGACCAAAAGGCATCATTATCAAGGTCACGGATATAACAAAAAGTACCCCAGTTATCGCAGGTGCAATCCTCACGCCAGCGGGTAAGCGCAATATTTTTCCATCGGCTATAACCACCTCCGGCGTTTGTTACCATCACATTGTATCTTCCGTTTGACAATAACTGTATTTCCGGAATGCTGGTATGGGGCGTATTGATCACCCTCATGGAGGTATCTGCTCCTGGGGTAACGCTGGTGTCGCCCACATGTACTCCGGGTGAATAAAAGGTGGTAATCCTTGGTACCCTTTCCTGTAATAAAAGTAGGGTGGCTTTAACCTGCACATCGCTTTCAAATCTTTGCTGCATTGGCCTGTCGAACAATACATAGGCCAACGATAAAAAGCTCATGCCCTGGTGGTGAGCCATAAATGATTTTATTACCGTGTTGGTTTGTTTTCTTAACAAGCGGCTGGCAGTGTAATCTATCGCTTCATAAAACCCATACTTTCCTTCAAAGCCTGCTGTTTTTAAAACCTGTAAATTATCGTAAGCATCCTGCGGTGCTACCATTAACGACATAATGGTTGAGTAGGGAGAAATAACAAGATCTTCTGCCAGGCCACGTTTAAAGCCAAGGCCCGGTACACCAAAAGCACGGTATTGATAATTAAGATGGGCATCTACCATATTATAACCCGACTCTGAAATGCCCCATGGCACACCTCTTTTTTTACCATAATCAATTTGTTTTTGTATAACGGCTTTGTAAGTCTGGTCAAGTAAAGTATTATCAAAAGTAGGCATCACCAGTAATGGCATTAAGTATTCGAACATAGAACCACTCCATGATAATAAGATAGGCGTGGTGCCCAGATTGGTTAATTGCCTGCCGAGAGAAAACCAGCTTTCCTGTGGTAATTTTCCCTGGGCGATAGCAATAAATGTTGTCAGCCTTGCTTCTGAGGCCAACAGGTCATAGTAACTATTGTCACGCCGGTGTTCATCTACATTATAGCCAATCGTTAGCAGGTGTTGTGTTTTGTCGTATAAAAAATCATATTCAATAATAGAAAGGGATGCACATTTTAGTGCCAGTTGCTCCAGTGTTAATAAAATTTCTTTCCCCCTTCTGCCAGCCTCCGAAATAAATCTTCTGAACTGGGTTAGCCATTCATTTTCTTCTGGGGTATTATCCGGGGTGTAAGCATTTACTATTTTTTGCAATAAATATTGTTCAATTTTGGCCAGTTGCTTTATGGTTGGTATTGCCGGCAAATCTGGAACGAGGTGTTGAAATTTTTCAGGTGCTTCCGGAAGTAAAAGCCAGGGGATAAGCGATGTCAATTCATTTTTTACATTGGTTATCTGCGTCATTACTTTTTGGGCCCATATATCATCCTCCTTGTCCAGTTCAAAATCAAGATCAATAATAATTTTGGTGAAATCGTTTTCTAATTCGTCCAGGTATTCTTTTACCTGTTTAGCCGTATCGCAGTTGTCACGATAAGTATTGTCTAACTTTTCAAAAAAATCTTTTAAAGGTTCATTGTAGGCCGTCTTATCAATCAGTAACCCCAATGTATCCAAAATACCTTCATAAAAAATTGCCCTGAATATTTTTTTATCTGCCAGTAAAAGTAAACCCTGCTGCATTGTTACGAGGTGCCCGGTAAGGTTGCCGCTATCCACTGTTGAAATAAACCTGGGTGATAAGGGAGCCAGGGTTTCTGTATCGTACCAGTTGTAAAAATGGCCGCGATATTTTTCCATTTGCTCCATGGTATTCAGGGTATTGGTAGCACGGGTAATTACCTCTTCTGTTGCTATATAACCAAAATCATTTGCTGTTAAAATACCCAGCAAAGACAGTCCGATATTAGTAGGCGAAGTACGGTGTGCAGTTCTTTCAACAGGGTCTTCCTGGTAGTTATCAGGGGGCAGCCAGTTGTCCTGTTCTGTAACAAAGGTTTCAAAAAAACTCCATATTTTTCTGCCCAGCATGCGTAAGTAAATAGTTTGTTCTGCAGAGATGATTTCTTTTTTTTCTTTAACTACCCTGCTAACCAACCAGGTGATAAAAGGACCAATGATCCACACTATTATAAAGGGTACTGCAAAAATTAACGACAGCGGAACATACACGGTTAAATAAATAAATAATACTACAGATAACAAGGGGCCAAACCACATGGTAGCATAAGCTGCCCTGATTGTTTTTTGATTATTGATGGTACTGTGATAGGGGTTCCATTGCAATAATTTTTTATGGCTGATAAACATGCGCCAAAGTGTACGCAGGATTGCATCCGAGTTGGCAAAGGCTTCATAAG
>JANYFT010000284.1 GCA_025359625.1 Ferruginibacter sp. | reverse complement strand
TAAAAGAAAAAGTGATTTTGAGCGATAGTATAGTAAAGCTACAGGTTGCTACCGATACACAGCAAAAAACAGTTGAGCCAATTGTTGATGCCAATGTAGATAATGGCGTAACTGTTTATTCAGATGAATGGCACGCTTACAACAATCTGAAAAATAACTACGATCACTCAATCGTTAACCACAGCGTTAAAGAGTACGTGAACGGAATAATACATACAAACGGAATAGAAGGCTTTTGGAGCATCTTAAAACGGGGTTACATAGGTATATATCATTTTATGAGCAAAGAACACCTGCACAGGTATTGCATTGAATTTGCTTACAGGTATAACAACAAGCAATTGACAGGCAGGGAGAAGTTTGATATAGCCCTGCAAAATGTATCTACAGCACGTATAACATACAATACTTTGATAGGAAAATAGCGTGTATTTTTTTCTATCTTTTTAGAGGCTACATTGTGTAGCCTTTTTTATTATATTTGATATAATTAAAGAGGGTGGACGATGCCAAGAAATGCAACAACAAAATTATTACATAATGCTAAAAAGTCAAAAAGCGATGAATTTTACACGCAGTATAGTGATATTCAGAAGGAGGTCGAAGCTTATTTAGAATACAACCCTAACGTATTTCGTAATAAGGTAGTTTATTGTAACTGCGATGACCCATTCGAGAGCAATTTTTTTAGATATTTTGTTTTGAATTTTAATCGAATTGGGTTGAAGCAACTTATCACTACCAGTTACAAACCGTCACCTGTAGCAAATACACAACTTGAATTATACGGTGATGACAAAACTCTCAAAAAATTAACGGGTCGCCCAAAGATAACAGCTAACAAATTTATTATTAATGAAGTTGGCGATATAGATAATGATGGAGAATTTAGCTTGAAGGATGTGGCATTGCAACTTAAAAAAAATAAGTATAATGAATGGACACCGTTAACTGGCGATGGCGATTTCCGCAGTGATGAATCTATTTCTTTATTAAAGCAGTCTGACATCGTAGTTACAAATCCACCTTTTAGTCTGTTTCGTGAATATATAAAGCAACTTGTGGATCACGATAAACAATTCTTAATCATCGCAAATATTAACGCAGTTGGTAATAAAGAAGTTTTTCCCTGGATTAAAGATAATAGAATATGGCTGGGTACGGGAATGGGCCGGTGGATATCTGGTTTTATTGTGCCTGAATCATATGAGTTATATGGTTCGGAAGCCCGAATTGATGAGGAAGGGAATCGAATAGTTGCCACCAACAACTGCCTTTGGCTTACTAATATAGATCATGGCAAGAGGCATCAGCCATTACCACTAATGACCATGAGTGATAATATTAAATTCAGCTCACACAAAGAAATTAAAGGGCAAGCATACATTAAATATGATAATTACCATGCAATTGAAGTGCCTTATACCGATGCAATTCCTATTGATTATGATGGGATAATGGGAGTGCCCATCACTTTTTTAGATAAATACAATCCGGATCAATTTAAGATATTAGGTATTACACAACGAGGTTGTCATGATGAAGTACCTGATACAATAAAGTATGATGATTATTGGGAAGTCAAACAAAATGGCCAGAAAACTGGTTCGTCTGGTGGAAAAACAAATGAAAATGCAAATATGTTAGGCAATGATGGCAAGAAAAACTACTTCATCAATAAAAAAGGCAGAATTATTCAGTCCAAATATCTAAGAATATTTATTAAACATAGTAAAGTATAAAAATGAAAACAACCTTAAAAATTGATATCACAGTAAAAGATATATGCGAAGGTTTTGTTTATAATGATTTTGAAGCTAAAGGACTTTTTGGATTATCAGGGAGATTAATAGTCCAACCCGAATATCAACGCAATTATATTTACGCTGAGGAAAAAAGAGAAGCTAGTGTAATTGAATCTATCCTCAAAGGATATCCAATAGGCTTAATTTACTTTAATAAAGTAGAAAAAGATAAATTTGAAATTTTAGATGGGCAGCAACGTATCACAAGTATTGGAAGATTTTTAACTCTGAAATTTTCCATTAAAGACGAAAATGGTAATCCGCAAAAATTTGATGGGCTGTCTTCGGACAAAAGAGCAAAAATTGAAAATACAAAACTTCTTATTTATGAATGTGCGGGAACGGAAACCGAAATTATGAAT
>JANYFT010000277.1 GCA_025359625.1 Ferruginibacter sp. | reverse complement strand
TATACACCATGCTACAGCACTATTTCAAAATTATGTACCGCAATTTATGGAAGAGTAAATTGTACAGTACCATCAACATTGCCGGACTTGCATTGGGATTAACCTGTTGCATGCTGATTGTTTTGTACAATAAAGACGAAGCCAGTTTTGACCAGTTTCATAAAAATAAAAATCAGTTGCAGCGGGTGGTTACCACCATTAAAAGTGATAAGGATAACCGTAAGCTGGCACTCACCAATAGCCCCGTAGGGCCTGCTTTTAAAGAAGCATTACCGGAGATAAAAGCATTTATCCGGTTGCAGGGCGATTATAAAAATATAAAAAAAGGAACAGAGATAATTGGCCAGGAAGTACTGGATGCAGATAGCAGTTTTTTTACAGCTTTTTCTTTTCCATTGCTTGCAGGAGACGCTGCTACTGCTTTGAAAGACCCTGATGCGGTGGTAATGACGGAGGAAACAGCCATTAAATATTTTGGTACTGCTGATGCCATTGGTAAAATACTGGAGGTTGGATATAGAGGAAAGTTCAGCCCTAAAAAAGTAACTGGTATTGCGAAAAATGTACCGCAAAATTCTTCTATACAGTTTGATATGGTATTGCCTTTTACGGATAAAAGTACAGAGTGGCTTGGCTTTTATCTTAGTACCTATATTTTGTTACATGAAAATGTAAAAGCAGAAAATGTTGCTTCAAAATTTTCCGGTATTTTTCTAACCAATGCAAAAGATGAATTAAAAAATGCCAGGGAACAAAATGATTTTAAAGATGACATTCATTTCGGGTTACAATCATTTACTGCCATACATCTTGATACAGAATATAGTCAGGACGAATTTAAAAATGCAGGCAAACCAATTTATTCTTACATCCTCACCGGCATTGCTATTTTTATATTGCTGATCGCCTGCATCAATTTTATTAATCTTCAATTGGCACATTCTTTACAGCGTGCTAAAGAAATTGGTGTACGTAAAGTGATGGGTGGACAGCGCAAACAAATCATCAAACAATTTCTTGGAGAGTCAACGCTGCTTAGCTTTATAGCTTTTGCGCTGGCCATTTTGCTAACCCTGATGGTGTTGCCAATTTTCAACCAGTTGTCCAATAAGCAACTGAGCTTTTTCACTTTGCTTGATGGAAAGTTAATTGTGGCTTACGGGATATTGTTTTTAATAACTGGTTTTGTTGCAGGGTTTTATCCTGCACTGGTTTTGTCGGGTTTTAATCCTTTACAAACCATTTACAACCGGCAAAAATTTAATGGTAAAAATTATCTCACCAAGGGCCTGGTGATCTTTCAGTTTTCACTGGCCACCTTTCTCATCATCACCACTATAATGATGTACACCCAATTTGATTTTTTAACGCACAAGGATCTTGGCTACAATGATAAAAATGTAGTGCTGCTTGATTTGGGAAGAGGACCGGATCAGCAAAAGGTGAACCTGCTGAAAGCAGAGCTGGCAAAAGACCCATCCATACAAATGGTAGCAGCAAGTGACGGGCATGGCAATGAAACCGGTGGCAAGGTTGATGGCAAAGACATGGACTTTGCATACAAACGCATGGATGAAAATTATTTAAAAGCGTTGCAAATACCCCTGGTAAAAGGCAGAAATTTTTCTCCGGATTTTCCCGCTGATTCTTTGGGTTCTGTTGTGATCAATGAAACTTTTGCAAAGCAGGCAGGCTGGAATGATCCCATCGGAAAACAGGTAGACTTTTTTTGGGACAACAGGAAAGTTACAGTGGTGGGCATGGTAAAAGACTATAATTTTCAATCGCTGGAAAATAAAATCGCACCGCTGGTTTTTGTTGCCGATCCGCATTTTGGATTTGGTCAGTTGGTAGTAAAAGTGGATCCCAAAAACATTCCTTCAGCAATGAACCTGTTGGCAACCACGTACAAAAATATTTTCCCTTTGCAGCCCTACAGTTATGCTTTTATGGATACCAAAAACAAAGACAATTACAAAGAAGAAGCCAGGTGGAAGGAGATCATTACCCTGTCTGCATTCCTCTCTATATTTATCAGTTGTATCGGTATTTTTGGCTTATCCATTTTATCTACAGAAAAAAGAACCAAAGAAGTTGGCATCAGGAAAGTATTGGGTGCAAGTGTGCAAAGTGTTGTCACCTTGCTCTCTGCCAATTTTGTAAAACTGGTGTTGATGGCCTTTGTTATTGCCGCACCCCTTGCCTGGTACGCTAACAACCAGTGGTTACAACATTTTCCTTACCGGGTAATAATGGGCTGGCAGGTATTTCTGCTGGCGGGTACCTGTATGGTTTTACTGGCTGCTATAA
>JANYFT010000263.1 GCA_025359625.1 Ferruginibacter sp. | reverse complement strand
AATATTTATATTTTAAATATTCCTGTGTAACTAATTGAATTTATTTTTTTGTTAACGGTAAATTTTGAAAAAGAATTAATTGGAAGAATAGCTATCTTCAGTTCGCAATTTATTGTATTATATTAAATATCCTTTCGTTGAAATTACCGTTTTCAATTGCTTCCCAAAATGAATAAAAATAAATGCTCTATCGGAAAATGACAAGTGTTTGGGCATTCGGAAAATAAATTCAATAATTATTTTAAGAATATTATGAGGATACTAATTATAATTCCCGATTTACCGGAGAATTTAAATAATATTAAAGGGGGTGTACAATCTGCACTTGCTAATTTATTAAAGGGGTTCGAAATTATTGGTGTTAACGTTCGGGTTGTTACATTTTGCAGGGCAATTGATAAAGAATATATTGTTAATTACTCTTCCACAATCGATATTGTTTATTGTACAGAAGGGCCTTATTTGCACCTTTTTAATTATTTATTTAAAAATTCATTTGATGTAAAAAAACATATAAGCATATTTAAACCGGATTTAGTACATTTTTCAATGGGTGGTATTTGCTTAATAACAAAAGTATTTGGTTTTTACCATACAAAAGAATTGGTAACAATACATGGGATATCATTTTTGGAAGCAAGAATGATTAGAAATTTAAGAAAAAAACTGGCTATTTATGCAAATGAAATTATAGAAAATCTTCTAATTCCTAAAAATATTATTCATATCTCAAATTACTCACTTCAAATTAAGGGTAAAACAGAAAAACTGTGTTATACCATTATTCCTAATGCAATTACACCTGTATATTTTGATATTAGTTTGAAACAAAAAACAGATAATCGTTTGATTTATATAGGAGCCATTGACGAACGAAAAAATATACTATTGCTGATGCAATGTTTATATAGGTTAATACAAAATGGTAAATTATATACCCTTGAAGTGTTGGGCGATTTTTTGACAGAAGATTATAAAAATGAAATACTTGACTATGTAAAAACGCACCAATTATCAAATCATATTAAATTTTACGGTTGGGTATCTCAGGATATTATTGTTAAGGTTTTGAGCAGTGCAGATATCTTAGTTGTTTGTTCAAAACAGGAAACTTTACCAATGGTAATAGCTGAAGCAATGGCGGCAGGAAGAGTAGTAGTATCTTCCGATGTGGGTGGTATTACAGAAATGATAACAGACAAAACAGATGGATTTTTGTACAATTTTAATAATAGTGAAAAATTAGTAGAAATACTGAGTAAATTATATAATGATTACAATTATATTCACACAATAGCGAAAAATGCAAAGGAAAGAGCGTCTATTACATACAATTGTGAAATTGTCGCAAAAAAGACAGTCTCATTTTATTCAGAACTTTTAGAATGATTATTACATACTTTTCAAAATAATACGAATATCCAATCTATTTTAAAAATAAGTCAGATTTTATCAACTATCACTATGTTGAATGTAATTGGAAGATAGGGTAAATCATTTAATTCCGCCCAACAATATTCTCTCAACAAGTGGGTTAAAAATTAGAATTTGATATCTATCAATAGAAATATATAATTCTTCTTTTCAGTTATCGAAATAAAACTAACAATGCTATAGGTTTGTCTGAAATGTAATGAATTTTTTAAATAATTATGCGTGCAGCAATGTTAAAAAGAATGAAAAATAATTTGTTTAAATTGTATGAGAAATTTTGTATAATGCAATGGGGTATTGGCTTTGCAAATGCGGATATTGCCCAGCTAATCCGTAATAGAAAATATGATCTTTCCTTTACCTGGCTTCCAATAAAAGATAATATCATATCTATTGCAGATCCATTCATTATAAAAAACCCAGATGGAACTCTTAATCTGTTGTATGAAAATTTTTCTATGGCTACCCCTGGTAATTATGGGAAAATAGATTTGACAGTATTAGATCAGCAATTTAAACCAATAATGAATAAAAGGTTACTGGATTCCAATAGTCATCTTTCCTATCCATTTATATTTAATGAAGAGGGGAAAACATATATTATCCCTGAAGCGCATCAAGATAATAAAGTAACGGCATTTGAATATGATTTTGTAAACAACTCATTAATCAATAAAAAAGTATTAATTGACAACCTTCCACTTATTGATTCAACTATTTTGAAATATAATAATAAATATTGGCTGTTTGCTACTTTAGGTGGCAGCAACAATGACCATAGTAAACTGTATATTTATTATGCAGATTCTTTATTTGGAACATATAAAGCACATAAAAAAAATCCTGTAAAATATTCTTTAGATGGTAGCAGGCCTGCAGGTAATTTTATTTTAGTAGATGACCAAATTTACCGTCCGGCGCAAAACTGCTCTATATTTTATGGAAGGTCTATTACAATAAATAAAATACTGGAATTAACAGAAAATGAATTTGTTGAGGAGCCATATATGGAGCTCGAATCACAAAAGAAATCTTTTTACAATGTCGGCATCCATACCATTAATAGTACTGATGGTATAATAGTGGTAGATGGCATAAGGCTGGTTTTTATGCCATTAACTAAAATTTATTTTTCTATCAAAAAAATGTGGAAAAAATAATTATGAAATATAATATAAAATATATTAACCTATTTTGCGGTCGACTGACTTTGTTTCAAAAATGACGACGGTTCATACTTTTAAGAGGCTTTGTTGCATGAATATATAATTTAAAGAAACATCCTCAAACGCCCATAAAGAAGAATATTTTACGCGTAAACCATTAGCTTTAAAAAGTTAATCATTTGAAATTATTCAATTTAATGGCAATTTTTGAATTAAAATTAGTCATGCAACAACTTCTTTTAAGAACAGCAAATTTTATTGATCATTTTATGAAGGTCACAGAACAGAACCCATTACTCCAAAAATAAAAACATAATTAAATACACAAATCACTTAAAAAATTTCAACCACCCAACAGATTAAATTAATAATAATTCGACCTTTAGTTACTAAAATTAATTATTGATTTTAATAACTAGTTCCGAGGGTACCAACATAAATGGAATTAAAGAAGCCAATATATTATTTCATATTTGTATTAACACTTCTAAGCGTAGTTAATTTTTTATTTTATGAAATTAAAATTATAGGTGGTGTTTTGTGGACTTTTTTGAGTATGGGATTATTAATAGTTGGGCTGTTTTTTTCAAATAAAATAATTAATGATTTTACATTTGAAAATAGCTATTTTAAATTTATTTTCAGGCTTTTTTTTATTTATCAAATTATCCTTATAGCCCGTGGCTTTACAACGGACTATAAAACATTTAAAGAATTGATTCTGTCAGAATATCTTCTATGGCAATTTCTTGTACCGTTGTTTGTTTTTTTTAATAAAAAATTAAGTTCATTTGTTTATTTAATTAATGCTATATACTTTTTGGGTATTTTTTTTCTGGTAATATGTCTAGTAAGGCCGTCTTTTATTATCAACCGTTCTACAGCTGAATCGTTTATAATTCCTTTAACTTTTGGTTGTGGTTTCGTATTGCTAAATACTAGGTACGTTGCCAATAAAAAATGGATAGTAGCGTTTTTCGCATTATTTGTAGGCCTATTGTCTTTTACTTATTTGGCAAGACGGAATGCTGTAGTATCATACGGTGGCCTAATTCTAATGAGTATATTGTTAAACAAAAGAAGTTTATCAGCAGTAAAATTTTTTAAGTTAATTCCTGTTTTTTGCGCAGTTTTTATAATCGCTGTATTTGGGATGGATTATATTCCTGCTTCACTTACCAGCCGACTTTCAGACCGTATAACTGAGGATTCAAGATCAGATGTTTTTAATGATCTTTTTAAAAGCATGGAAGACCATATGGCTTTTGGAAAAGGGATGAAGGGTACTTACTATAGCCCAAGCGGTGGAGAATTGCCAGATGAGGGGATTGTATTTGTTGCTGTAGAATACCGGGATGCCATTGAAAACGGATATCTCCAACTCTTTCTCAATGGCGGAATTTTATATGATATATTGTTTGTACTGGTACTGCTACCTGCTGTATTCCTGGGTTTATTTAAATCTAACAATCAGTTTGTGCAGGCATGTGCTATAGTGATTTTTTTGTGGATGGTAGATATGGCTATATATGGTCTTCCCCGCCTTACTTTAGAATATATATTGGTATGGATAAGTGTAGGCATTTGCTACAAAACAAGTTTACGGGAAAAAACCAATGAAGAAATTGCTGAAGCATTTAATAATATGAATATGGAAACAACATGAGAATACTTTGGTTTACAAGTACCCCTTCTAATGCCGCTGCGGAATTTGGGATTACTTATACGGGCGGAGGCTGGATTTCATCTCTAGAAGCTTTATTAACAAAAGAAAACACACATTCACTGGGGGTTGTTTTTTTTTACTCAGGAAAAATCTATAAAAAAATAATACTTAATGATATTGCTTACTATGGTATCCCTTTAAAAAAACAAAATGGGTTACAAAGAATCATTAGCAGGCAAATGGGATGGTTAAGCGATGAAGAGTCATCTCCATTTTTTGATACTGTTATCAAAGACTTTAACCCTGATGTCATTCATGTATTTGGTACAGAATTAAGTTATGGGAAAATTTTAATCAACAAATTTGATAAGGTTGTTTTTCACTTGCAAGGGCTGGTAAGTCCAATTTCAAAAGTTTACTTTCCGTTAAGTCTTTCTATAAAAGATGTACTTAAGTTTTCCCAATTTAAAGACATACTCCGTGGCTTAACATTTTATCACTTTTATTTAGTTATGAAGCAATGGGGTAAAAGAGAAATTCAAATTATTGACCAATGGAAATACTTTTCCGGAAGGACTCAATGGGACAAAAATTTTATAAAACTACTGCACCCTTCGGCTGTATATTTTCATTGTGATGAACTGTTAAGGGAAGATTTTTTTATGCATAATTGGCCAGAGCAGCAGCAGCCTAATTTAAAAGAATCTGTGATAATTGGAACTACCTTTAATCCTAATATTTACAAAGGCCTTGATTTAATTTATAAGGTTATACCACTTTTAAAAAGACACAATATCTGTTGGAAAATATTTGGATTAACTGAAGATAATCAGATGAATAATATTGTAAAAAACGCCGTCAATAATAAAAAACCAAACCCTTCTATAAAATTCTTTGGCCAATTATCTGCAGCAGAATTAATTAATGAATTAAAAACCTGTCATTTTTTTGTCCATCCTTCTTACATAGATAACAGCCCAAATAGTGTATGTGAAGCCCAATTACTTGGAATGCCTGTACTATCTTCATCTGTTGGTGGCGTACCTTCATTAATTACAAATAACGAAAATGGCTTTTTGTTTAATCCTTACGATGTGTATGATTTGGCAGGGCAACTTGAATTTTTAATAAATAATTATTCTATTGCTTTGGCGGTAGCAAAAAAAGGCAGAGAAACAGCACTAAAAAGACATTCACCTAATGAAATAATCAACGCAGTTAACTATATGTATAACAAAATTTATTTTGACTGATTTAATAAACGAAAATAAACAAGTTGATAATTTTTCGTCAAAGTGATATTGGTTTTTTTTCTGCAAATTGTACCCTTTTAATTTATAAGCTAAAAATTAATTTTCGGAAAACATAACTCATTTAAAAAAGTAATCAGCAAGCAATAAATAAAATAAAATGTTTATTATTCATGTAGGGTTTTCCGGCTTTCCTAAAGGTAATGCTTCGGTACAAAGGGTAAGGCTTACTTTTAAAGGTTTAAAAAAAGCAGGTATAAATCCAATAGTAATAAATAAAATAAGTCATCATTCTAAACTTACAGAAAAAAAATTAAATCGATTTGAAGGCATTCCCTATCTAAATACTGCTTATTTTCCTTATAGGCCAGATTCATTTGCAGCAAGAAATTTCAACAAGGTTTCCGGATATTTTGGGGAGCTGTTTTTTTTTATAAAAAAACGTAAAAAAATCAGCACGGCTATTCTTTATTCCAATTATTTTTTAGAACTACCTTACTATTGGTTGATTTCTAAAATTCTTGGGTTTAAAATTGTCTTACAATATGTAGAATTTTTTTCTTCAATCCCTGGTCGAAATTCATTTTTTACAAAAATAAATGACCGGCTCATTGATCAGAAATTTTACCATTTCTGTGATGGAGTTATTGCTATTAGCGATTTTTTAATTCAGCATGTGCAAAGGAAATCACCCAAATTACCCATCATTAAATTACCCGCCATTTGCGATTTTTGCGAGTTTGAAAATATTCCGGTTAATCAAAATGAAATCAAGCAGCCTTACTTAATGTATTGTGGTTCTATTTATTACCTAGAAGTAATAGAATTTATATTGTCGATGTTTGAAAACCTTAAAAAAAATAACAAATACAATGGAATGCTGATTTTGGTTGTTTCTGGAAACCACTCAAGCAATTGGGAGCAGCTTAATTTAAAGATGAAATGTATGGTGTACCAAAAAGAAATTTTACTTAAAAGCAATATTCCTTATAACGAGTTGCTGAGTCTGTACAAGGGTGCTGGCGTATTACTAATTCCTTTGAGGGATACCGTTCAGGACAAAGCCCGTTTCCCTCACAAAATTGGTGAATACACCGCTTCTAAAAGGCCAATATTATCTACCAATACAGGGGAAATGAAATACTATTTTGAAGATGGTGTATCGGCCTTACTTGCAAATGAATATTCTGAAAAAGCATATGAAGAAAAACTTGCTGCTGCTTTGGAATCGAAGGAACTTCTTGATAGTATTGGAAAGGAAGGGAATCGTATTGGGATTGCAAATTTTAATTACCCGGAGCAGGGCCTTGAATTAAAAAAATTTATTTTGAAACTGTAGCCTATCCAACAAATACTTGCGGAATGGTTGCAACAATATGATTTTGAAAATCTACATACCCCGATTAAATAACAACAGGTGAAATGATTGAATAAATAGGAACTCATTAAAAATTGACTAAGAAAAAATGAAAATTTTGCAGATTAATAATTGTCATTACCGAAGGGGAGGGGCGGATGTGGTTTACCTGAATACGATTGAATTATTAAAAGAAAAAGGTCAGGAGGTTATTGAGTTTTCGCAATCATCAGACAAAAATGAAACTGCCCTGTTTGCAGATAATTTTGTAGAATATTATGATGTTCTAAATCTTTCTTTCATTAAAAAAATTAAAAAATCACCCAGGTTACTTTATTCTGTTGAATCTGGTAAAAAACTGGCTGACTTAATTGAAAAGACAAAACCAGATATTGCCCATATACATCTGTACAAAGGTATTCTTACTGCGTCTATACTGCCTGTACTTAAAAAATATAAAATACCTGTAGCGCTAACACTACACGATTTTAGTTTGCTTTGCCCCCGAAATTTATTATTTGATGGCGCAAATAAAATTTGTGAAAAGTGTATTACCGGTACCACCTTCAATTGTATTATTAAAAGGTGCAATCGAAAAAATCTTTTTTTTAGTACAATGAGCTTTTTAGAATATAACCTTAATAATAATTTTTATAAGCCTGAAGATTATTTTAACAGGATTATTTCGGTGAGTAAATTCAATTATCAAAAACATTCATTGCGTGAAAATCTTAAGCCAAGGCTAACTCAGTTATACAATTTTTTCCCCAATATTAATGCTGTTAAAACCAGTAATATTAAAGGAAATTATTTCTTATTTTTTGGACGCTTATCCATTGAAAAAGGATTAAACACTTTATTTACTGCCGCCAAACTTATAGACAAATCAATAAAAATAAAAGTAGCAGGTACCGGCCCAATGGAAGAAGAGTTAAAACAGAGATTGTACTTAGAAAATATTGATAATATTGAAATGCTTGGATATAAAACGGGCACTGATCTCGAAAAATTAATATCCAACTCCTCTTTTATCATTGTATCTTCTGAGTGTTATGAAAATAACCCTATGACAATTGTGGAAGGTTATTCATATGGTAAACCTGTAATAGGTAGCCGGATAGGAGGTATCCCCGAATTAATTGAAGAGGGCACTACAGGATATCAGTATGAAATGGCAAATCATAAAGAACTTTCGGAAGTTATAACGAAAGCTAATAGTCTTTCTGATGAATCATACAAAGCAATTTCGGGTAACGCCAGGGAATTTGCTATTGAAAACTTTTCCGATACAGTACATTACCAAAGACTGATGGAAATTTATAAAACTATGCTGGTACATTGAAAGTTCCTTTCCGGTAATAACAGATTAAAACCTTACTGTATTTTATTACAAAAAATTGCTTTTGAAACATTGCGTGATAATTGTTATTGCAATTAATGTTTCAATTGCAAAACGGTTTCTCTGTATGTCATTTTGCAAATTATTTAAAACAGAAAAAATGCTGTTTGCAGGCAATAATTTAGCCCTGGATTTAAAATGAAAAAATAATGAACGGTTTAAATAAGTTTTAAGGAGCAATAAAACCGGTACAATGCATTGAGAAGTTATGAAAGATAAAACACTACACATGAAATTTGCTGTCAGGACTTTTCTTGCAAAAAAAATACAGTTTGTAAGAAACCTGAACTACAGGTTACGGGGGTATGATGTTCACCCCAGTGTTATTTTCGAAAGGAAACTCCATCTCGATAGATTGTATCCCCGGGGTATTCACATCAAAGAAAATTGTTTGATAGCTTCCGGTGTTACTATCCTTTGTCACGATCATTGCAAAAGGGTAAATAACCAGCCACTACTGATAGATACCTACATTGGACGAAACTGCTTTATAGCAGTTGGCGCCACCATACTGCCCGGCGTTAAAATTGGCGATGAAGTAATAGTTGGTGCAGGGGCTGTAGTTACCAAAGAGGTGCCAGCCAATTGTATTGTAGCCGGCAACCCGGCAAAGATTATCCGGGAAAAAATTAGGATGAATGATGCTGCTGAATTAATGAATTGGTCTCAGGAAAAAGGATGGTTCTAAAATGAAATTTAAAATTATTTTACTTTTTTTGGTCTTGATTATTGTATGCGTGGCGGGTACGTTCTATTTTCTTTATAAAAAATTTTACAGTAAGGAACTTTCCCTCAGGCTTTCTCCATTGACAGAAAATGAATTACTGATTGCTAAAAGTACAAAGTTTTGGATGTTGGGCGATTCAAGGATTTATCAATGGAATATACCAGATGAGGTAATTCCAAAAAAAGAATATTGTAATCTTGGTATAAATTCTCAAACATCAGCTCAGGTATTGTACAGGTTGCGCTTGCATTTTGAACAAGGCTTACCAAAATATATTTTTTTACAGGTTGGGATTAATGACATAAAAGCGATTGGTATTTTTCCTGAAAAAAAAGAGGCAATACTTAATGAGTGTATAAAAAATATTGAATTAATAATAAAGAGTTGCCTTGGATATAAAGTAGTGCCTGTATTTTGTACCATCATTCCACCAGGAGAAATTGAACTGATACGCCGGCCTGTTTGGAGCAAAGAAATAAATAATGCAGTAGTAATAGTGAACGATTCGATAACTGATTTTTGTAAAATAAACGGGGTAGCAATATTTGATACCTATTTATTTTTAAGTGATGGAAAAGGTGCATTAATTAAAAACTATCAAAAGGATGATTTGCATATCAATGAGGAAGGATACAGTAATCTAAATAAAGAATTAACTAAATTTATGGTAAAAGAAAAAATAGTAAATAAATAAATTTGCAATGAAAAAAAAAATCTACATCGCAGGATCAGGAGGAATGCTTGGCGAGGCATTTTATCATCAGTTTAAAGATGAGTATGAAATAAAATGTACAGACAAGGATGTAAATGAACCCTGGCTTTCTTTTTTAGACTTTAGGGATATGACAGCTTACCGCAAAGATGTTACTGATTTTAAACCGGATTACCTTTTTCATTTAGGTGCTTATACCAACCTGGAATATTGCGAGCAACATACAGAAGATACCTACGCCACCAATACCATGTCTGCTGAAAATGCCGTGTACCTTGCCAACGAACTTGATATCCCACTTTTATACATCAGCACTGCAGGCATTTTTGATGGAGAAAAGGAACTGTACGATGACTGGGATATGCCCAATCCGCTTGGGGTGTACGCCAGATCAAAATATATGGGCGAAAGATATGTGGCAGAAAATGCAAAACGTTTTTTAATATGCCGGGCAGGCTGGATGATGGGTGCAGGCCCTAAAAAGGATAAGAAATTTATCCAGAAACTAATGCAGCAATTAAAAGACGGCAAGAAAGAACTTTTTATTGTAGATGATAAAGATGGTACCCCAACTTACACACACGATTTTGCAAAAAATGTAAAAGCACTTATCCAGCATCAATTTTGGGGTTTGTATAATATGGTATGCGGTGGGCAAACAAGCAGGCTGGAAGTGGCAGGCGAGTTATTGCAAATGCTTAACCTTGCCGGTAAAGTAAAAATTACGAGCGTAAAATCAGATTATTTTAAAGAAATTTATTTTGCCGAAAGGCCACCTTGCGAACGCCTTGTAAACAGGAAACTGGAATTAAGAAACCTTAACCTGATGCAGGATTGGAAAGTGGCGTTAAAACAATATTTGGATAAATACTACCAGGGATATTTAGATTAGTAAAATGGAGAAATTACGAATAGCAGCTTTTGGTGGTTTTAGATCTATACCACCAAAAGCGGGGGCAGCAGGTTCTGATAAATTTGCGCTTGAATTATATCCAAGAATTGTGGGCAAAGGTCATTCATTATTGGCATATAGCCGTATTTACCCAAATGATAAAGATGCACTTCATTATGAATACGAAGGAGTACAAATCAAATATTTTAAAACAGTAAAAAAAGCCGGATTCGATACATTGATACATTCGGCCAAAGCTACTTTTGATGTTATCTTTCGCAATACTGCGGATGTTGTGCATCTGCACAGCGGTGCCAATAGCATCTGGGCTATGTTTTTAAGATTGGCCGGCAAACGGGTGGTTGTAAGCCAATTTGCTATGGATTGGAAAAGGGACAAATGGCCCTGGTATGGAAAACTGTTTTATTTAGTGTCCAATTACCTCACTGCCTACTGCCCTAATGCAGTTGCATTCGACAATGTTTTTACTAAAGAATATTTTGAAAAAAGGTTCAATCATAAATACGAATTTATCCCCTATGGCTCTGAAGTGAAAACGCCTCCAGACAATACTGATATTTTAGACAAATTAAGTGTTATCAAAGGTGAATATTTTTTATTTGTCGGACGCTTTATTCCCGACAAAGGTTTGCATCTTTTGGTTGAAGCTTTTGCATCTTTGCAAATAAACAAAAAATTGATATTGATTGGCGGTTCACCAAACCCAGGTGAATACGAAACAAGGATCAAGAATACAAAAGACGCCAGGATAATCTTTCCAGGCTATGTGTATGGCGATGATACTAATATTTTAATGAAGAATGCTTACGCTTATATACAACCTTCATTGATAGAAGGCCTTTCTCCTGTAATACTTACAGTGATGGGGCTTGGTACTCCATTAATATGTTCGGATATTGTAGAGAATAAATTTATTTGCAGGGATAATGCTACTACCTTTATTTCGGGTGATAGCAAAAGCCTTGCGGAAAAAATTGAGTATGCCTTAAATAACGCTGCTGTAATTGCAGGCAAATCAGCAACAGGACAAACAGATATAAAAAACAGGTTTAACTGGGATAAGATTACTGACCAGTATATTAAATTATTAAAAAAATAAAGAGGAAAAAATATGCTTAAAATTGCTTTGATAGGAGCAGGTAAAATGGGAATATCACATCTTTCTATTCTTGGTGGATATGCCAATGCTGACATTGTTGGTGTATGCGACACATCCAAAATGGTTACAGATTTTTTAACCAAACACGGAAAATTTAATTGTTTCTCCGATTGCAATAAAATGATAGCAGAAACAAAACCGGATGCAGTGGTAGTAGCGGTACCTACTAAATTACATTACAGCATCATTAAAGATTTGCTCGAAAAAAAAATTCACGTATTTGCAGAAAAACCCTTTTGCCTCAATTACGAGCAAAGCGAAGAACTGGTTAAACTTGCTGAAATCATGATGGTCGGCGCGTTGAGGTTGCCGTTGGTGATCGACGGCATGATCGACGAATCGACCACGCGAA
>JANYFT010000253.1 GCA_025359625.1 Ferruginibacter sp. | reverse complement strand
GTCTTTTTTGATATGAACATCACCGGTAAAATAAAGTTGTGTTACCAACGGCTGATATCCTTCTGCAGTAATCATTAAATGAAAATGTGCCGGTCTCACATGGCCGCCACCAGCATCATAGGCCACCGGAAATATGGTATTAAAAGCGTAATTGCCATTATCGTCAGAATAGGTGGTGCCACGATAACGAAATTCCGCAGAACTGTTATCATATACGCCTTTGGCATCGCAATGCCATAATTCAATTTTCGCTTTTTGATAGGGCGTTTTACAATCCTTATGCCTGATAATACCACTTAATTCGATTGGGTTACCCGGCTCATCTTTTAATGCGAGGTTGTTTTTAACGGGGCTGCCCGGGCGATAGTATGGCCCAAGAATATCGGTTGTTGTTTCGCAGTCGCCAACATAATTACTGCCGTCAAATTGGATGAAGCCATAAGCGCTTAATGCGACAGCACTAAGTGCTGAATTTTTTATGAAAGCTCTTCGTTGCATGATGGTTAATTTAGTGGGGATGAGTTTTTTTTAAAATTTCCTGGCAATAAATGGATGCCATAATAATAATACGATCAATTACTAAGTTATTGGGTGTTGCCGATTAAAACAGTGATTGGTCCTCCCGTAGAAATCCTGTTGGCATCTGCCGCTACTTCCTGCATGGCTGGCGAAGACATGGCCGCCTGCAATATTTCCATCGATTCAAAAGGCATAGAAAACATTCGGTAGAAAGGAGCAGGCCCTGTGGGAGTATAAAGAAACTTCATAGTTGTATAGGGTTTCACTTCAGACGGGATCCCCATTTTTTCATGCAGCAAGGCTGTATGGTTTATGTAGTCGGCTTCAAATTGCTGCACATCGGCAGGCTGCGGATAAAGTACCATTAGTTGTCGCATGTTGCTGGCTTATTTTGGTTTAAGAATAGGTTTAATATTTTCTTTGTTTGTAATACTGGTAAAATTTTTTGTTGAATATTTGTTAACATTAGAAGTAAAAGGGGCATTGCTATGCACAACCAGCATCACCCCAATTACAATCTATAAATCCACCGGCATAGACATGAGAATAGGGTCCAATACGGTGTGCCTGTCTTTTGCATCCTGGTTCTTTGGGTCATTTATGATAGCTCCAAGTTTTTCCATATCGGTTACTTCAACAACCAAAACCACCGATTTTGGGTCATCTGTATCCTGAAAGGTTTTAAAACCAGTTACTGCCGGTGCAAATAATGCTACCCTGTCCTGGTGGCCTTTTAGCCATGCATCAATATCTCCTACTTTGTGTCTAACTACGATTGTTGCCATTGTTAAAATTTTTGTGCCTACTCTGATCGGTTTTCGGCTACCCCGTTTATTTATCAGTCATTGGTTATGTTAGAAGTTCTGCTCTTTATTTTATTTGTGCGCCTCCATATCGATCTCGATCAGTTGTCCCTGTAAGGCCAGGCCTTTTACTTCCAGCCAGGTGCCTGTAGGGAATTGTTTTTTATAAACAGTATTTCGGAAGCCTGATGCTTTAATAAACTCAGCCATATTGGTAGTATAAATATTTTCTGCCACCACATTGTCAATAGTGTATCCATAATGCTGTAATATTTTTTCCAGATCGGTATAGCAGTTTTTCATTTGTTGCTGCATGTTTCCCGGAGCAACAATAATCCCCGAATCGTTCATGCTTACAGCTCCCGAAATTTTAAGGTCGTTGCCAATTTTTACAGCATGCGAATAGCCATAGTCCTTTTCCAATTTTGGCCGCAGGTTAAAATATTCTGGTGCTTCGCTGGCGGTTGGTTTTGCTGTTGTTTCTGTTGCTGATGCATTTGGGGTGTCTACAGTATTGCAACTAACGGATAATAATAAACCTGCAAAAAGGGTTAATGCGAGTGAAGGAAACTTTGTCATGTTTTTTAATAATTAAAGTGAAAAATTAATTGGGTGCAGGCAAGTAAATATCTAAAAACAGGAGGAATGATCTTACTCATCCCTCCCTCGCATTGGTATTGATTTCCCGCTTATATAATTAATTTCGGTGTGGCATAGGTAAGGTTTCTGTGACACTTGACACCCATCCATCTCCATATAGTATACGTTGGCCATAAGATTATTTTAAAACAGTTCATTGTGTAGTGGTAACATAATGGGTACTGCTGGCGTATTGCCATTGTCTGCCTGCCCGTATGGCTTTTTTTACAATGGGTTGCCCACTCCATTTTTTATAGATTAACCCATCAAAAAAAATCCACCGCCAACAATTATTTATCAGCGGCAGAAATAATTTATTTTTTACTCTTTAACCATTTTTGAAAAATCCCCGTATGCGCTTTCAGATGTTATTTTGCCATCTTTGCTAAAGTTGTCAAACACTACCATATCTATTGTTACTAACGCTCCGGTTTTCTTTGATTTGCCAGACCATTTCCACCATGATTGAACTGTTTTGTAATCTTTATCTATGTAGTGTAAATAATCTGGATATCCAACAGGTGTAAACTTAACATCATCATAATATTCAAAATCGGATGCCCACATTTTTATTGCCTCGTCTATACCAATAGGTTTAGCCATGCCCGAAGCCCATATTTTAGCAGTATCCGAATAGATTTTTTTATTGGCTGCTTCATCTTTTGCCAGATAAGCTTTTACCGAATTATTTACCACATCTATAAAAGGATGCCTGATGTAAATAGTGCCATTTTTTTCTTCTTTTTGACAAAAAGCAGTTATGCCAAAAAGGAATAGTCCGGTTGTTAAAATAATTTTTTTCATAATGCTATTTTTACTTTCCTACTCGTATGGCTTTTCGGTTTCGCCCCGTTTTTTTAAGTGGTATCTGTTCTCCACTTTTTGTTAATAATAGTAGCCATCACTTTTATGTTAATAATGAGGAGGTAATGCGCTACCAGTTTTTTTGTCGTGGTGGTGTCTTCACAAATTTCATTTTCAAAGTGCATGATACCATCCCCTTTTCTAAAAGCTTATTTCGAACCCAGGTCTTTACGCAAAAAAAGTAATTCGCTCCATATCTCATTCACATATTCACCCAGTTGATCAAGGTAATCATCATAAGCATCTTCACCGTTCACACTTTCAAAAGTTCCTTTAAATGGTTTGCGGAAATTTTGTACTTTTTCTTTGAGGCCCTGCTTATATCTTGTTACAACTGTAAATTGGGCTGGCCCTGAAGAGTTGGCTGCATACACGGCAATGGTTGAGCCCTCGGCTGCCCAGCCTAATTTTAGTTTTTTTATCAGGTTTCGTACTTTAAAATTTTTACCAATTTTTGGATAAACATGTGCAACACTTATTTTATCGGAAAAATCGCCTAATGCTACGGTGCTTAAAGAATCCTGGTAAACCGAATAGCCGCCAGACGTCTTATCTGTTAAATAGATAGCCACGTTTTTATTATAATCCAATTTATGCTCTGCACCCATGTCTCCTCTTGTGTCCAATGCATCCCAGCTTGTTGGCCCTTCAGAAATTTGAAATCCTCCCATATCCGGGCCAGATTGGATAGCAAAAACCCTCCAATAGCTATCCCCGCTATGGTACTTTTGTGCATGAGCAGCAATGGCCTTTTCAAACTCAAGCAACTTGTCTGCTTTGGGAAATACCCGGTGGGCTGAAACAACATTTTTGGTTTGGCCCATTCCTGTAAAAGGGCAGAGCAGTAATAGAAGAATAAGCATCCTCATTGCAGAAAGAAATTTGTTATTCATTTTGTTTTGATTTAGTTGGTTAAAAGAAAGAGTTGATGTATTTTAAAGACATATTTTAAACACTTTATTTTTTTGCTTTTTATTTTTTAATTGCTCGTATGGCCTTTCGGTTTTACCCCGTTTTTTATAATGGTCGCTGTTCTTAATTTTTAAGTAACTGTTGTATTATAAAAAGAAGCTTGCTAAACTTACCAAATAGTTTAACCTGAATGTAACCAGCATGGACGAACAGGCCTTAAAACTGTCCGTGTAAAGATTTATTTACCCGGCATCACTTGTTAACTTTCTCTTTAAGCCGCAGGTCAGGTATGCTTTGCTCATTTTACATTGCCCAATTAGCTGTGTACCTTTGAATAAGAAATATTGCATGCCAATGATTCTGTTCAGTATTTATTTTTTTGCTTTCATTTCATCCAGTATGTTTTTGCCCGTAGCTTTAATGATCACACTCCTGTCGTAGTAAGTGATGTACCGGTCAATTTTTTTATCAGCATTAAAATGAACGATAAAATTCATCCGTAGCGAAACTGCCTTGCCAGCAAAAACCATTTTGTTTGAAAAATATATAAAATCGTAATTGCCCATTAGTGCGCCGCCTTTGGGCTGTGCTGTTATATTGAGTGGAAAGTGATTAAACTCAGTCATGGTCATGGATTCAACACCGGATTTTTCTTTCCAGCTTTTCCACCAGCCTACCACGGCTGCTTTGCCTTCCAGTTTGGTACGGGTGTCCACATCTCCGTCCGGAAAGGTATACACGATATTATCTGCCAACATTTCTCCCCATCCATCATAGTCAAATTTGGCTATAAGTGCCAGGGATTTTTCACTAAGGGTTGCATACTCAATGGGTGCAATGCTAAAGTTGGGGTTGGTAACTGCAGCCGTTGTTGCCGCTACAGTGGCAGGATCTTTGGTAACAGGTTCTTCTTTGGCAGCAGCATTGTTACTACAGCCATTTAGGAACAATACAGCAAAAGCTAATACTGCAAGCGAAAGCAAATAATTTTTTTTCATTGTTTTGTTTTTAGGATGATAAAAAATGAATAATAAATCAGGGTAACCACTTTCATTTTCATAAGGTATAGGCTGGAATTTTTCAAAGGGGCGGCATCAATAAAACATGGTAAATAGTTGATTGCAAAAAACAGAGACAAAGTTTTTTATAAAATGATGATGAAGTTTTGGAGGCACCTCTTTATCAATGTCCTGTTTACTTTTTTAATACCATGATACTTTTATAAAGCTACAATTCTGTTAGGCCAATTCAAAGCAGCGGAGGACGAAAGGGGAATAAAACTGTCCAAAGGGGTGGAATATTTACCGGGGGATACAAAGAAAACAAATTATAGTGGATCAATGCAATGTTTAATCAACCACAATTGGGTTCAATGCAGAAGCCTCCATAAACCTGCGACGGCTATCAATTGCTTCAGGGGTTAAACAGAGCAATGGATCATGCAGCCTTTACGGGTTTAAACTCAAAATAAATACGGGTGCCATCTTTTACTTCTTCTCTCATGGAGCCGCCTAATTGCTGTGTGAGCAGGGATACAAGCTGGCCGCCAAAACCGGTGCCATGAGTAACGCCGGATTTACCAACGCCATTATCAGACACTTCCAGTTGCAATACACCGCCAGCTTGCTTTTGCAATTTTATCCGCACTTTTCCATGTTGTCCTTTGGGGAAAGCATATTTCAGTGTATTGGTCAAGAGTTCGTTTACAATAAGTCCCAATGGAACGGCCGTATCAATGTCCACATCCAGCTGGTCCATGGCACATTCAATGGTTACCCTTTTTTCTGCGCCAAAAGAGTCCAAAATACTTTCACTCAGGTTGATAAAGTAATCCTTCATTTCAATGGCACCAAGGTTAGTGCCCTGGTACAATTTCTGGTGTACAATGCCAATGGAGTGTACCCTGTTCTGTCCTTGCTGCATGGCTTCTTTGGTGTTAGGGTCATCTATCTGGGCACTTTGCAGCGCCAGCAAACTGCTTACCACTTCCAGGTTATTTTTTACCCGGTGATGAATTTCTTTCAGCAATAATTCTTTATCCATCAGTAGTAGGTCGCTGCGCTTTTTTTCTTTGGCTATTTTGTTGCGTTGCCGGAACACCACCAGCGAGAAAATCAGCACAATTGATATTACTGCAAAGGCGGAGTAAAGTAGGTTACGCTGGCGCCTTATTTCCGCCTGCGTTAGCAAATCCTTTTTTTCCTGTTCGGCTTTTGCTATGGTTTCTTTTTTATCACTTTCAAATTGCATTTGCGAAACCACTAATTTCTTTAATGTTTCTTTATTGAAACTACTATCCCTGGTAATAATATATTGTTTATAATGCTGGTAGGCATTTTTCCAATTGCCTGTTGCGCTGTCAAGGTTAGCTGTTCCACTATAATAAATGGTTAAGGGTATGTTGCTGTTTAAATCATTATACAGCATCTTCGCTGCATTAAAGGTTTTTTTTGCCTGGTCATATTTTTTAAGGCTGGTATATACAACCCCCATTTCAGAATATAAATTTGCAAGCCCCTGGTTATTTGCAACCGACTTCAGTTCATTTTCTGCAATCAGATAATAATTAAGTGCTTCTCCATAATTACCCTGTGCCCGGTATAGGTTTCCCATTCCATGGTGTGTTTCGGCAAGAAGTGGTATATCTTTTAATTCATCGGCTAACTTTAATGCAGTGAAATAATGTTTCATAGCATCAGGAAAGTTGCCTTCAACTATATAAAGGTCTGCAAGATTGCTATTCAATAAAGCCTCCTCCACCTTATCGCCTGCTTCTTTTGCCGGCGGTAGTCCCATCTTAAAATATTTTATCGCATCCTTATTATTTCCGAGGGCCTTGAAATTGAGTGCCAACTGTGCAGTTGCATGAACTATTGCATTTTTATCACCTGTGTGTTCGATCGTTTTCAGATAATCGTATCTTACTTTTGCCGCCTCTGCAATGTTGCCCTGCAGTTCGTACAAATAGCTAAGCACATCATAGCCAGCTGCAAGACTTTTAATATCAGTTGCTTCCTTACTTACATTTACACCTCTTAGTAAATAAGTTTTGGCTTCAGCATACTTCCCATTATCCAGGTAATCCTGGCCAATTGCCACCAGTACTTCTCCTATATCGTATTTATTGTTTATTTGCGTAAATATATCTAATGCTTCAAAATGATTTTTTAAAGCCTCTGAAAAATTTCCCAATCTCCAGTAAAGCCGCCCGACCTGGTCTTTTATTTTAGCCAGGCCAGGTTTCCAACCACTTTTTTCTGCAAGGTCCAATGCCTCTTTTTGATAAGTCAATCCTGCTTCGGTTTTGTAATAAACATGTGCTTGCATTATTTTACCCAATAAAATCAACTTATTGCTATCCTCTTTGGCTTTTGACAATTGCGTTAATAAAGAATCTACAATTTCCGCATCGCTTTTTTGAGCATAGCCGGCATGCTGAAACAAGAACAGCAGAGCGAAATGAGAAAAGATTTTTTTCATAATATTTAACTGGCTTTTGCACCAACTAAGTTAGTAGAAACCTGTTTGTTTTATTGCGGAGTAACCATTTTTATCGGCAGTTCTTTATTCTATAAACAATTTTATTTTTTATGCCGACAGAAACAGGTTAAAATATTATAAAGTCTGTATCCGGAGCATCAACTGCTCCCTCATACCTGTACCAAGTGGTATACATTTTTTTGCAATCATCACATGGTTTTCGGTTACCTCATCCACCTGGGTAATGTTGATAAGGTAAGAACGGTGTATCCGCATGAACAATTGCATGGACATTTTTTCTTCAATTGTTTTCAGGGTTATTGATAAAAGATATTCCTTGTTGCTGGTAAAAATGCGGCTATAATTGCGGTCGGCTTCCATGTATAGGATATCTGCCAGCATAATTTTTATCATCTTCTCTTTATAACGCACAAAAATACGATCGCTTAAAATAAAAGGTTGTTCTCCATCTTCGGTCTTTTTTTCCGCAGGCAAACCGTTTTCATTTTCTGCCATACGGCTAATGGTGAGTTCGATGGCTCTCTGTAAATCAAGTTGTTTAAAAGGCTTGGCAATAAAAGCATAGGGTTTGGTTGATTTAGCCCGGTTAAAAGTGGCTTCGTCCGAATTGGCCGTTATGTATATGATAGGGATAGGGCCATGTTGTTGCAGCTGGCTGGCAGTTTCAATACCATCTAATTTGCCCTTCAGGTTTATGTCGAGCAAAACAATGTCTGGCCTGTTATCTGCTACATGCAGGATGGCTTCTTCGCCACGGGGCAATATACCGGTTACCTCATAGCCAAGGCTGGTAAGCTGCATTGAAATTTTTGCGCCGATGATCATTTCATCTTCTACCACCAGTATTTTTATGAGCGTATCCATTAAATGTAGTTTCGTTTTTTTTGTAGTGAATGAGGATGACTGTGCCATTGCTAATTGCTGTTGTCAGCAGTTAACCTACCTTCTAACTGCTTCACCAATAAATTTACCAATTCTGTTCCAAAGCCATTCCTTTGACTATCCAGGTAAAACCCGGATTTTACTTATTTGCGAAAACAATTACTTTCAATGCCTACACAACTTTAATAAGCCAGTGCAGTATCGTATGTCTTCGAAAAAATTGTTTATCAGGTTAAGGAATTTAATGCGGAATTTACATTTTATTCACGAAGCATACCGGATAATTTATTTTACAGTATTTGCTTTAAATACCCGGATAAAATTTCCACCCAATATTTTAATAATGTCTTTACTACTGTAACCCCTTTCCAGCAAGGCTTTGGTGATAAGAGGATAATCTTCTACTCCATTTAATTCCAGCGGTGGCGCTTCCATTCCATCAAAATCGCTGCCCAGCCCTACATGGTCAACACCAATAAGCTTAACAATATAATCAAGGTGGTCCATCAAAACAGACAGGTGGGGGCGAAAAACATTCACTTCATCCCTATACATTTCACCCACCATAATGGCCGCATAATCAGGTTGTGTTTTAAGAGCCAGCAATGAATCAAGAGAAGGTTTATGCAATGCTAGAAACGCCAGGGATTTTTTTTCATAATTGCTGTTAATAAAACCTGCGTAAAAATTAAGGTGTATCACGCCGCCATTTTTTCCAATAGCTTTTATCTGGTCGTCTTTTAAATTTCTGCGGTGTTTGCACAAATTCCATACACAACTATGCGATGCAATAACCGGTTTGGTGCTTGTATTAATGACATCCCAAAATGTTTGTTCGCCCACATGGCTCACATCCACTATCATTCCCAGTTCATTCATTCTTTTTACCACCTGTTTGCCAAAATCAGTTAGGCCTTTATGTTTTAAAGAATCGCCTTTGGTGGTTTCGTCCGCTGCAGATGTAGCCCAATCGGTAGAATTATTCCAGGTCAATGTCATATATCTTGCGCCCCTTTTAAACAAGGTATCCAGTTTATGTAAATCATTTTCTATCATGTGCCCGCCTTCCACCCCCAGCATGGCGGCGAGCTTTTTTTCTTTAACGGATTGTTGCAATTGTGCCGGGGTTTTTACCATCATCATTTTACCGGGGTTACGCCTTGTCCATTCATATACGGAGTCTATTTCCCTGTTGGCAAACAAATAAGGATCTTTTTGAGCCCCATCACAAAAAATAGAGAACACCTGAACATCCACACCACCTTCTTTCATCCGGTTTAAATCAGAATGTGTTTTGTCTTTTAAATCGCTGTCAAATGATAACTTCCTTTCTATGGAAAAGCTGGGGATATCATTATGGGCATCTACCAGTATGGCGTCAAAATGCAGTTGCTTATAAGGTTGGGCTAATGCTGTACTGCCACAAAATGCGAGCAGTATAAAGAGAGATTTTTTTTTCATAATTAGTTACCTGGTTCTGCGTATAATTTGAAATGAATATTTAATAGTACAGCTTTTTTTAGTAAAACCTTTTAAAAATTACCAGGTTGATTTATTAAAAAGTTGGTTACTAATTTAATCATGTGGCGATAGCGAGCAGTTTTTATTGGCTTTCTTAACCATAAAACATGCTTTATTTTTTTTCGCAAAAACGGCCGGAGTAAATCACGGCAAAACAAAAAAATCGACTCTGCTTCTCAACGCTTAGAATTTAAGAATATCTTGTGGAGGTGGAGGATGATGCTGACTGTTAAAATCATTATTAATTAAATCAAATAAAAATATAACTAAAAATTATGGAAATTCAAGTAACCGGCAATGGCAGAAATTTTAACTGCCTGGTTGTAGATGACAGTGAAATCGCCGCTTTATTATTAGTGCAATTATTAGAGCAAATACCTGAATTAACCATTGCAGGTGTTTGTGAAAGTGCCATGGAGGCAAGTGTTTTTTTGGCCCATAGTAAGATTGATCTTCTTTTTCTGGACATAGAAATGCCGGGCATGTAGGGCATAGAATTGCTTAAATCATTGAATGCCCGCCCGCTTACTATTTTAACAACGGCTTGTACAGGTTATGCAATTGAAGCATTTGAACTGAATGTAGCCGACTACATTGTAAAGCCCGTTTTGTTGCCCAGGTTATTAAGAACAGTTAGAAGAGCCACCGAGTTGTTACAGGAAGAAGAAGTAATTATTAATGAAGTGGAAAAGGAATATATTTTTATTAAAGATGGAAAAACGATCCGTAAAATTTTATTCGACGATATTTATTTTCTTGAAGCTAAAGGTGATTATGTAAAAATACATTTTGCTGATAAATATTATGTCATCCACACAACACTTAAAATGCTGGAAGAGAAGCTATCTTCAAAACAGTTTATCCGGGTACACAGAAGCTACATTGTTGCCATTGAAAAAATCGATTACATAGAAGACAATGTTTTATATTTAAATGCGGTTTCGGTTCCGCTTTCTGAATTTTATAAAACTATGGTGCTTAAACAGCTAAACTTTTTGTAGGCATTTTAAACTATAAAAAGGTAGATCATTTTTTGTTTAAATTGTGTTGCTGGTGTTGTATTTATTGGGCGTGTTGGCTATTGCCAAGATCAATAGCTAAGGATTGGCCGACAGGTTTGTAAGGTGAAATTTAGAGGCTGGTGCCGGCCCATTTTACCTATATTCCATAACATTTCTTTTGCCGTATTTATTTAAACGGTAAAATAACCCTTCT
>JANYFT010000215.1 GCA_025359625.1 Ferruginibacter sp. | reverse complement strand
GTCATAAATTTTTATACCGCTCAAATCTTCCAGGCTCGATATGCCTGAATGCACTATCCTGAAACCCTCTACCACAACCCCATCAGCCCTGATAGAAATAATTTCGTATTTTTTTTCGCCATCTAATACGGGATAATTAATGCCCTTAAGTACAAGCTTTTTTTTAATGACCAGGTTTTTCTCTTTATAAATACCGGCATCTACCAGCACCGTATCACCAGTTACCGCAGCATCAATGCCTGTAGTTAAAGTTTTATATTTATGACTGGCACCAACAGGTATTGTTGTAGCATCTGCCACATCATTAAAAAATAAGGATAGTATGCAAAAGAAAATTTTCATTTTTGCATATCCTCCCAGGATATTTTGTTGCCTTTAAATTGAGGTAACATATTCACCAGGCTATCTTCATTTACAAAGGCAGCTATGTTTCCATTCATGGGGCTTTTTAATGTAGGGCTTTGTAAAAAATGAGCCTGCTCTACATTTAATAATTGGTGCGGACTGTTGAAGTTGGTAAAATAAACGGCTGCAATTTGTTCGGGTGCTATTCTTTTTGCGTTTAAAAAAGCTACAATGCAATGCTCATCATCAAACTTATATACCTTGCTTTTTTTTGTTACTATTTCTGCACCAAACCGGTTATCACTAATGGTCATTTTGCAAAAATCGCAGTTATCATTACCAATGCGGAGGGGTTGTGGACCGGTATTGCAGCTACTAAGAGAAAGGGTTAGCCCTCCAATAATCAATAAGGCTATTGCATTTGTTTTTACGTTTATTTTCTTTTTTCTTCTCCATTCATATATTACGATACCTAGCAGGATGACACCTACCGCAATAAATATCCATCCTCCAATAGCAGGTATTGAATAGGCCCCAAAATTTAATAATTGCTTAAAGCCAATAAGTGGCGGCTGGTAAGCCATGCCGGGTACAATGATAGCTGCGGCAGGATTTAAATTATGCCCGTAATTATATTCCCAACGCCAGAAATCATACATAGCAATGATACCAAAAGCAACAAATGCCACAAATAAAATATTTAGCCAGCGCCTACGGTTTAGGAGTGCAACCAATGCAAAAGCAATAATAAAAATGGAAATAATATATGGTAGAACAGTAAATTCAATAAAGTCTTTACTATGCAATGTCTTCATGCCAATATAATGATTAAGGCCATTTATAATATCAACATTACCCTTCAATCCATTCGCATGTATTGTCAGGCTTAGGCCTTCGGGATATTGCGGGGCAGTTAATTCTATTCTCCAGATCGGCTTGAATAATACAATAAGCAAACCAATTACTGCAATAAACAGTAACAGTTTGCTGAGATTGCTCAATTTACTTTTCAATTTGAATAATTTAATTTGCTGTGTATCAAAACCAAATGTGTATCAAATAGTTTATTTCTTTGCCGGGGGCAAAAGAACGCCGTCTATCACATGTATTATCCCATTGGATGCAGGAATAGAAGCTACAATGGTGGCACTGTTATTCAGCATCACTTTACCATCTTTTATACTCACGGTTACGTTATCGCCATTTACCATGCCCAGCACCTGGCCATCGATAAAACTTTCTGCCTTCATAGCGGCAAGGGTTACATGATACTGAAGGATATTTTGCAGGTCTTCTTTTTTTTCTGGCTTCATCAATCCTTCAACAGTTCCTGCGGGTAATTTATCAAAGGCTGCATTAGTGGGTGCAAATACAGTGAAGGGGCCGGCATTTGACAATGAAGTTACCAGGTCAGCCTGTTTTAATGCGGCTACTAATGTAGTGTGATCTTTAGAGCCAATTGCCACTTTCACAATATCTTTTGCAGATTCATCATCTTTTACAGCTTCCTGGCCACCGTTGGCAACCACTTCCGGTGCCGCGGTTTCAGCAGTTTTAGTAGATGAATCATTACAGGCAGCCATCGACCCAATTAATAAAAATGCAAAAAATATTTTATGCTTTTTCATATTTATAATTTTTTCTGGTAAAAAATGTTTGATGTAAGTTGACCGGTGTAATTTAAAAACATCACACCGGCCTCTTATTGTTGCTGCTATTTTGCAGGTATACTATCCGACTTTGGCTGGTTGGTACCTGTGCTAAAACTTATCGGCACATTGCTGCCTGCTGGTGAAACCCTTGCGTAGCCTGACATTTCCTGGTGCAATGCACTACAAAAATCGGTACAATAAAAAGGTATAATTCCTGCCCTGTCTGGCACCCATTTTAACGTAGTAGTCTCGCCGGGCATAATCAATAACTCGCCCGTTGCTGCGCCTTTAATAGCAAAGCCATGCGGTACATCCCAATCCTGCTCAATGTTGGTTACATGAAAATAAACTTCATCACCCAATTTTATTCCTTCAATATTATCGGGTGTAAGATGAGAGCGGATAGCCGTCATGTAAACATGTACTTTATTACCTTCCCTTACAACTTTAGCAGTGGGTTCCCCCTTGGATACATAAGGATTGCTGTTGTCTTCTATTTTAAAGAATTTAACGGATTTGTCACGGATAATACTGGCGGCTACTGCCTGTGCATAGTGTGGTTCGCCAATGGTTGGATAGTCCAGTATCAACTGCATTTTATCGCCGCTGATATCAAACAACTGTGCACTTTGTGCTAACTCCGGACCTGTTGGTAAAAACCGGTCTTTAGTAATTTTATTATAGGCAACTAAATATTTACCGGTTGGTTTTTTACTATCTCCACCAGGTATCATCAAATGGCCGGGAGAATAATAAGTTGGTACTCTATCTAATACTTTCAAATCTTTTACACTCCACTTAACTACTTCGCTTGATACAAACATGGTGGTGTAAGCATTGCCCTTATCATCAAACTCTGTATGCAAAGGGCCAAGGCCAGGCTTTTTAACCTCGCCATATAAAGCCGCATCATATTTTATAACAGGTATGCCTTCATACTCTCCTTCAAATGCTTTGGCAGCAATGGCTTTTTGAATTTTATCAAAACTAAATACCGGGATTAAAGCGGCCAGTTTTCCACTGCCTACAATGTATTCTCCGGTTGGGTTTACATCGCAGCCATGTGGTGATTTTGGGCAAGGAATAAAATAAACCAGGCCTGGAAAATCTTTTACATCCATCACTGTCACTTCAGTTTTAATGGTGGATGTGGCGGTGTGCGTTTTTTCATTATAACGGTTGCTTGCATATTTTACTGCCTGCTTGCGCCCTTTGCCAGCCTTAATTAATTCGGCTGCCTGTTTCCAGTTTACGGCCATAATAAAATCTTTATCACGCTTGCTTGCATTTACTTCCAGCAAAGTATTGGCCTGTTCAGTATTGTAGCAGCTAAAGAAAAACCAGCCGCTTGATACGCCTTTTCCTGCATGGCTTAAATCGAAATTTACAGCAGGGCATTGCAGTTGAAAAGCAATATCCATATTGCCGTTTGTTTGATCTACACTTATAAAACTGATAGTGCCTTTAAAATTTTGTTTGTATGTATTAATTGGCACATCGCCATTGCTATCATCGGGTGGCACACTAAATCTTGTGCCTGCAATAACGTATTCTGTATTTTCGGTTATAAAGGGAGAACTGTGGTTACCTGCACTGTTGGGCAGTTCAAGAATTTCGGCAGTATGAAAAGTGGCAAGATCAACCCTGGCAACCCTTGGTGTGTTATTGGCATTGGCAAATATCCAGCGGCCATCAATTTCTCCATTGGTTTGAGAAAGATCAAGGTGATGTTGATCATCCCATGGAATAAAACCGTGTGATGTGTTCAACATTGGTTTTGTTTCTTCTGAATAGCCCCAGCCATTTTCCGGATTGACAGAAAAGATGGGAACGACTTTCAGTAGTCTTCCACTCGGTAAGCCATACACGCTCATTTGCCCGCTAAAGCCACCGGATACAAAATTGTAATACTCATCATATTTGCCGGGAGCAACATAGGATTTTGAAGCTGCATCACCACTTACTGCAGAGCCAACATTTTTTGGTTTGCAAGAGCTGAAGCCAAACATTAATGCAAGGGTAGCCAAACCAAGTGCATTGTTTTTTATTAAGTTCATTATTATGATTTTAATTTAAGATTAGTTCAAACATTGTCTTTATAATCAAAATTTATACAGCATACCTCTGTCAATAAGCGATCTGCATCTGCCTGTAATTTTGTATACGAAACTTCGAATGAAGCTTTATTTTACGCCATCATTTTTACGCATATACTCCAACAAACTTCTTGCATCATCATCTGAAAGATTTTGGTTGGGCATACGAACAAGGCATATTTCAAGTTGTGCCTGTGCTTTAGGATCTTTAGTGATCATTTCATCTGTATTGGTAATGAAATTCATGATCCATTCTGGTTTGTGGCGTAAGGTAACACCAGTCCAACCCGGCCCTACTAATTTTTCAGGGGTGAGCTTATGGCACCCGCTGCATTTTACACTATAAATTTTTTCGCCGCCGGTAGCCATGGCAGCATTTAATGAATTACCTACATCCACATTTTTAAACTTTCCTTCACCTCTGTTAGGATCATAATCCGGTGGTGCGGCATCATCTTTCGGCGCTTCAGTTTTAATCGCTTTATTTTCATCCGTCGTTGCATAATCATTGCTCTTATTACCACCTCCGCAAGAAGTTACAATGACCACAACAAGGCTAAGTACAAACAGTATCTTCATAATCATTAATTTTTTAAGTAATTTTTTATTATGCAAGATTAGTTAAGGATAAAATAGTTTTTTATGCGTTAAGTCATAATTATAAAAATTACCCGTGAATTCCTTCTGCTCCATTTATTCCTCGATCTGAGTAACAATGTTTTCCCTGGTTTGCAATTTTTTAGATTATTAAGCACATTTAAACTTAAACCTCATAAAAACAGAACAGGCATTGTATTTGAACAAGTTTAATTATATGACTACAATCATATAATCAGGTAGATCTTCTCATAATTGAAAACCAGCCTTTCGATTATTTTTAATTATAATTTCATCCGCTAAAAAATAAGAAATGATTAATATTGATCTGTTACTGGCATGGGGGGCAGCATACAAAAAAGTAAATGCGGGCGAAAGCATTTTTAAAGAAGGGCAACCCTGTTTTTTTTATCATCAGTTGGTAACCGGTAAAGTAAGATGGTTTAATATTGATGAGGACGGAAAGGAATGTATCCATTCAATTATTGAAGCCGGTGAATCTTTTGGTGAATTACCACTGTTTGATGATGAGCCTTACGCAGCTAATGCCGTTACTGGTGAAGACAGTATAGTTATCAGGCTTCACAAACCTACTTTCCTTACACTAATAAAAGAAAACAGTGATATACATTTTGCTTTTTCAAAACTGCTTTCAAAAAGATTAAGATTTAAATTATCAGTTATTAAAACTTTTGCTTCTCATTGCCCCGAAAGCATGATTGCAACTTTACTAAACAATCTTAAAGCAGAAAAGAGAAACTTTTGTAATGATTGCGATCAGCTTGATCTGACAAGGCAGCAAATTGCAGACATGACCGGGCTAAGGGTAGAAACAGTAATAAGAACAATGCGAAATATGCATGATAAAGGAGAACTGGTAATTACAAAAGGAAAAGTGTATTGCAGGGATATGATTGAAGTCATAGTAGCTTAATTTTCTTTGCATTTATTTTAGAAAAAATTGCATGGGTATCTTTCTGCACAGGTGGCTTAAAATTTCATTTGTAAATTTATTTATCGTAGCCATCCTTGGCGTAACCCTGCGGTATAAGATTGCATTTTATTTTCCTTTTCTGCAACAAAAATTTGTTTTACACAGCCATTCACATTTTGCTTTTGCCGGCTGGATCACCCAAACTTTAATGGTATTACTCGTGCATCATCTAAGTTTAAAAAATGGTGAACAGGTTTTTAAAAAATACCGGTGGTTGCTGTATGCAAATCTTATAACCGCTTATGGCATGTTGCTTAGTTTCATTATTCAGGGATATGCTTTTTTTTCTATCAGTTTTTCTACACTATCCATTTTAGTGTCGTATATTTTTGCAGTGTGTTATTGGAAAGACCTGAATAAAATGAATGAAAAAAAAGTAAGCCATTTGTGGTTTAAAACAGCACTTGTGTTTAGCGTTATTTCATCTATAGGAGCTTTTGGCCTTGCCTTTATGATGGCAAATAAAATTTCGCACCAAAACTGGTACCTGTCGGCCATATATTTCTTTTTACATTTTCAATATAATGGGTGGTTCTTATTTGCAGGCCTGGGGCTGCTGGTAGCTAAATTGGAGAAAATAAATGGGGTTGCTAAACAACTTAAAATGGCCTTCTGGTTATTCTGTGGTGCCTGTATTCCTGCTTATTTTTTATCAGTGCTTTGGTTACCTATCCCACTTATTATTTATTACATCATTATAGCAGCCGTTATTGCACAACTGGTGGGGTGGGGTTTAATGATAAAAATATTTGTACAACAAAAGTGGTTTTTTCGTCAGTATTTTTCTAAACAAGGCCAAGTGCTTTTGCTATTTTCTGCCATCGCTTTTACAATAAAATTATTATTGCAAACAGGCTCTGTTCATCCCGGGCTCAGCCAACTGTCCTATGGCTTTCGCCCGATTATTATTGGCTACCTCCACCTGGTTTTATTGGGGGTGACGAGTATTTTTATATTTGGATATATAGTATCTTTTGAATTAATACCCGTAACAAAAAAATTAATAAGAGGTATTTTTATTTTTGTTGCAGGCGTAATAATTAATGAGCTATTGCTGATGGCGCAAGGTGTGGCAGCATTAACTTATACCAGTATCCCTTACATCAATATCCTGCTATTGATTGCGGCGGTTATTTTATTTTCAGGAATTTTTTTGATGGTGACGGCCCGTTTTAAAGCTAGTTCATCTTCTTAATAAAAAAAGTTTAAAATAAAAAACCCACTAAAAATAGTGGGCTTCTATGTGACCCCCTCAGGGACTCGAACCCTGGACCTCCTGATTAAGAGCCGGAAAAAAAATTTTATTTCATTTAACACCGTTTAACGTAGTTTAACCATAAGGCTAAGTTTAGCAATTTGTTGCACAGTTTTTGATTATTTTTTATAAGCATCTTTTTTCCTTTTAGCTGTGATTTGCTTGCAAATCGCTTGCAAATTTTGATAGAGATAGATAATGTGAGGATAGAAAAAAAATCAGTTATGAGTGTTTCATTAAATTTAATCCTTGATACAAGGAGGATTAAAAAATCAAACAAGTATCCAGTAAAACTAAGGGCAACATTTGAAAGGATTGCCGATGACTATCAAACAATTTTTGATCTGTCAAAAGAACATTTTGAAAAATTAATTGCAACAAGAATTAACGGTGATCTTCAGAGCATCAGGGATAAATTAAGAGATATTAAAAGGACTGCTCAGATTGCTGCAGTAATGTTATATCCCTTCACCTTTGAACATTTCGAAAAAGATTACATCCGGAATAATATTTATTTCCGTCAACGAAAGGTGAAACCAAATTCCGCATTAGAAAAAGTAGAGGAATTTGACTACGAGCCTTTTTTTAAAAGATTCAAAATACTTAAGGAAGAGATAAAAGAAGGAACTATAGGTATAGCCTTCGTGAGTTATATAAAAAAGTTGCTGAGGGAGGCCAGGATTTCTACTGCGGTAAATTATCATGACAGCTATATCTCACAAAAAAAATTCAAGAATAATTTAAGGTTTAAAGATATCACGGTGCCCTGCCTGTATGAATATGAGAACTGGCTTAAAGCAAAAGATATATCCAGGGCAACAATCGGAATGTATATTCGTCCGCTTCGGACACTTTTTAATGAAGCTATAGAAGCCAGAGAAATCCGCAAGGAAAAATATTATCCCTTTGGACGCCGTAAATACCAAATTCCAACCTCCCAAAAAAGCAAAAAGGCAGTAGACCTTAGCGATGTCAAACAGATTTATTATCATGAATGCGATCCGCAAAATCCAAATGAACAAAAGGGGAGAGACTTTTGGTTATTCAGCTATTTCGGTAATGGAATGAATGTAAAAGATATTGGCTTTCTGAAGTACAAAAACATTCAGGGTGACTATTTAATTTTTGAGCGCTCTAAAACCGAAAGGGCAATGCGAAATGATCCCAAACAAATTACAATCTTCCTTACAGAAGATATGAAAGCTATAATTGAACGCTGGGCCAATAAGGATAAGTCACCAACTAATTATATTTTTCCCATTCTTGAACCTGGTTTAACCCCATTAAGACAATTTGAGCTCAATCTACTTTTTGTCGCTTTTATTAATTCGTGGATGCGTAAGATTATGAAGAAACTTGAAATTGAAAAAAAGGCCACGACGTATGTTGCAAGGCATACCTTCTCCACCGTTTTAAAGCGATCAGGTGCAAGCACTGAATACATTCAGGAAGCTTTGGGGCATGCGGATGTCAAAACAACACAATATTATCTCGACAGTTTTGAAAAGGAAGTGAAAAAGGAATTTGCCCAAAGGCTTACTTCATTTAAAAATAGCCCGGCAACAAAAAATGATTTTATGGATTACACTTTTCAAAGCATTAAATCAAACAAAATGAATACGAATAAAAATGTCCCAACTTTAAATACACTTGAAAATTTGGCATCTACAATTCAGGAGACAAATACTTTTTTCCTGGATAAAGTTCAAACACAGGTGAATATCGCTTTGACGCTCCGAAACTGGATTATTGGTTATTACATTGCAGAGTACGAACAGTCAGGTAAAGACCGTGCTGATTATGGTAAACAACTTTTTAAAGCCATTGCTGAAAGTCTTTTGAAAAAGGGGCTTAAATCAATCAGGGATGCTTTGGGTAGTATTAATAAAACTGATTAATGCATGCACATGATTGGGCATTATAACATAACCATTTATAAAATGGCCTTTGCTTTTTAAATGATCAAACTAATTATAAATCATATCATACCCATTAACTGTATCAATTAATGACAGCCAGTGGTGACAAGTAAATGTTATAAAAAACATTCCGCTGTAGGGTTTGGTTCGTTTTACCGGCATGAAATAAAGATACTACAGTAAATATCGTTGAAGCATTTCGGCTAAATTGTTTTGTGCACCCCAAAGAAAAACGCTTCGTTTATCTAATAAAATATCGCTCCGTAGTACGCAACGTCACTGGCTAACACACAAGGCTCGGGAGGAGACGTTGCTGCGAAGGAAGAGGTCCTTGTAAATGTCTCCCCAATAATGAGAGCCTCCTTTAGTACTTACTTCCATATTTGCCATCGGTTTTGTTAACATATTTCTTCCCAGCAAAGTCTCTCAACGAGCCTTTGAAGCATAGCTGAGGACGTTGCGTCAGGTTGAATTACTCTTTGCTTAAATTAAAGTTCACCTTCTCCATTTCCATAAAATTACTAACCGGATAAATGCCCTGTACACCAGTAAGATAAAATTTAGCGGAACTATGAATGTTTTCAATTGGATTGGCTGCCAGTTGCCATTTACCAATGCAGGGATTATTGTGCATATAATTCAATTTTTGCCAAGCAAACTCATTGCTGCGGCAATCTTTCCAATCAAACGACGTTTCCCAAACCTCGTGTTGTTTTTGACGCTGTGAAGGAAGCATCATAAGCATGATTGCTTTTTTGAAACTTATTATCGCTCCGTAGTACGCAAGGTCCCTGGCTAAAACTCTGGCTCGGTAGCAGACGTTGCTGGGAAGGAATATATCCTCAAACAAAGCAGCCATAACTACCACCCGTACACGAACTTTCACCACAACACAAACCCCATAGCAATTTAAAAAATTGAATACCGGTTCCGTACAACAGGGGACTTCATTGTTACGTTGAATAAGGATTATATTTTGCCAAGCAGCCAATTTTCAAAATCTTTAATCGTGTAAAACATTTCATCAGGTTTTAATTCTTGTAGCTTTTCTGGTTCAGCAGTGTCCGCCCAACCAGCTGCTATTACAGGAACTCCAACTTGTCTGCTTGCTGTTATGTCGCTTGGCGCATCCCCAACATAGATGACTTCATCATTATTTATGTTAGTTAATCGGTCAAGTATGATTTGAATACCTTCTGCTTTTCTGGCTCCTTTTGGCGAACCTGTTTCTATCGTTTCAAAAAAATGTGTCAGTTTAAAATGTCTTAACGAAATGTCTGTGCTATACTTTCCCTTACCTGTTACCATTGCAATGTGTACTCCTTTGTCTTTCAAGACTTGTAAAATCTCTTTTATGCCGTCAAAAGGGATAGGGCACATGTCATGTAATTGCTCATAATAATGTAAATAATCTGCAACACCTTTGTCGTAATGGTTTGGTGCAAGAGCCATAATGGTTCCTTCTTCCGATGGTCCAAATGTCGCAATAATGTCAGCGTCAGAAATAGAGCGGTTAATAAGTGGTTCTACTGATTGTCTGAAAGCCTGAATGCAAAGAGGTAACGTATTAGCTAATGTTCCGTCAAGGTCAAAAATTACTGCTTTAATTTTATTCATTGTTTTAAATCGTCGAGTTTGATTTAGTAAGATGACTGCGCCTTGTCAGTATAGCACACAATACGTAAATGTATGATATAAGACGCTATAAAATGCCGGTTCCCTAAAAATAGTAGTGTTGATAATCAACTTATAAATGTTATGCATTTTGTATTGTCGTTAGTACAATACACTTCCCGTATGTATCCCATTTTACAAAAATGTAAAGTTATTTTAAGGCTTAAACCCGCATGCCTTAATTACAGTTTTGCTTTCACTTTTATTTTTAAGATAATTCATTTTGCCACAGGTGGGTGGGGCGCAACCTTGGGTGGTGAAGA
>JANYFT010000200.1 GCA_025359625.1 Ferruginibacter sp. | reverse complement strand
TGTGGATTGAGAATCTTGGAAACGGGCATTTTAAAATGCACCAACTACCTCTTGAAGCACAGTTTGCACCTGTAAATACTATTGTTGCAAATGATTTGGACTACGATGGTAATATTGATTTACTGCTCGGGGGTAACGAATATCAAACAGAGATTTCCACAGGTCGTTACGATGCTTCTTACGGGCAGTTTTTAAAAGGCGATGGGCGTGGTTTGTTTACATCTGTAAAACCAACACAAAGCGGATTCATTGTAAGCGGGGATATGAAAAATTTGAAAACTATTACAAATAAAAATCAGCATCAATTTGTTTTAGCAGCAGTTAACAATGACTCTCTAAAATGTTTTGAAATTAACCGGAAAAATAAAAAATGACCGCATGCTATGAATATCGTTTGTATTATCTGCTCTGTAGGCAAAAAATAGTAATAATGAAATACATTGCAACCCGTAGATTGAAATAACAATACTAAAAATAATACTGGTTATGCCAACGAAAAAAATGACAAATCTAAAATGGTTTCCTCCTCATGTGTCCGATAGTTCCATAAAATTATTGCCGTACAAGAGTACACCGCATCCGCCGCGTCGGATTAATAGTAGTACCATCGCCTGGTCAACATTGTTTTTATTGTTTATTGCAACCAGTATTTCCTTTGCCCAAACCATCGTAACCATTCCCATCGAAACTGAAAAAAATGCCATGGTTTTGCAAACCGATAATGATGGCAGGCTGGGCGTTGTATATTTTGGCATCCGGTTGGCCAATAACTCGGAATATGCAGGCATTCCCAACCAGTATCATTTAAAAAGCGATAATGCACCCACCTATAATTCGGCATACACACCGGCAGGCACCTGGAACCTGATTGAGCCTGCCGTGCAGATAACCCATGCCGATGGCAACATGTCACTCGATTTGAAATATGTTAACAGCGATACAAAGAAGATAGATGGAAACGTAAGCCTGACAAGCGTTTTGCTGAAAGACCCTTTGTATGCAAATGAAATAACCTTGTATTATAAAACCTATTACAAAGAGAATGTAGTAGAACAATGGAGTGTGATAAAGAATAGTGAAAAGAAAGCCATCCGCATGCAGAAATATGCATCAGCTAATTTATATTTAATGGGCAGCGATTTTTACCTCACACATTACAACGGTACCTGGGGCAACGAAATGAAACCGGAAGAAGATCATTTATCACACGGTATAAAATCAATAGATTCCAAGTTAGGTACGAGGGCCAATTTGCTGGAACCATCTGCCTTTATGGTGTCGTTTGATAAACCGGCTACCGAAGATGAAGGAAAAGTTTTGCTGGGGCAACTGGCATGGTCTGGTAATTTTAAACTGGATTTTGAAGTAGATAATTATAATAACCTTCGGGTTATTGCAGGCATCAATCCTTATGCTTCTGAGTATCAGTTGGCTCCTGCGCAGGAGTTTACAACGCCTCCTTTTGTTTATGCTTTTTCAACCAATGGCAAGGGCGAAGCCAGCCGCAACCTGCATCACTGGGCAACAAAATACAAGTTGCTTGACGGGCAAGGATCAAGGCTTACTTTATTGAATAACTGGGAGGCGACTTATTTTGACTTTGAAGAAAATAAACTGGTGGGTTTGTTTAAAGGCGCCAAAAAGTTGGGTGTTGATATGTTTTTATTAGATGATGGCTGGTTTGCAAATAAACACCCAAGAAACGGTGATACAGCGGGTTTGGGCGATTGGCAGGAGAATAAAAAGAAGCTGCCACACGGCATAGGCTACCTGGTAAAAGAAGCCACTACCGCCGGAGTAAAGTTTGGTATTTGGGTAGAACCTGAAATGGTAAATCCTAAAAGTGAGTTGTATGAAAAGCACAAAGACTGGGTGATACGCCAGCCCGATCGTCCTGAAAAATATTATCGTAATCAATTGGTGCTTGACCTTTCTAATCCCACAGTTCAGAATTTTGTGTATGGGGTATTGGATACTTTATTTACCAAAAACCCAACGCTGGCTTTTGTAAAATGGGATTGCAATGCGGTTATTTATAATGCACATTCTGCCTACCTGCAAAAAGCAGGGTTACCACAATCGCAGTTGTATGTAGATTATGTAAAAGGCCTGTATAAGGTATTGGAACGCTTGCGTGCAAAATATCCTATAGTGCCTATGATGCTGTGCAGTGGCGGCGGTGGCCGGGTGGATTATGGTGCCTTACAATATTTTACAGAGTATTGGCCGAGTGACAATACAGACCCGGTGGAACGCATTTTTATCCAGTGGGAGTACAGTTATTTTTATCCTGCTATTGCAAGTTGTAACCATGTAACGGACTGGAGCAGGCTACCATTAAAATTCAGGACAGATGTAGCCATGATGGGTAAAATGGGGTATGATATTGTAGTAGATAAACTGAGTGAAAAAGATTTGCAGTTCAGCCAGCAGTCTGTAGCAACCTATCGTTCCATCAGCGATTTGGTTTGGCACGGCGACTTATACCGCCTGGTAAATCCACATCAAAATCCATTGGCTTCGCTGATGTTTACAAACGTGGAGAAAAGCCGTGCCATTGTGTTCAGCTATCTTACCAATACCCGGTTTATGCAAAGTGCAACACCCTTGCCAATAAAATTGAAAGGGTTAGATGCAGCAAAGAAATATACGGTAAAGGAAATTAATTTGTACCCAGGTACCTCATCTTCCATACAATCAACAACTGTGTATTCCGGTAATTTTTTAATGACCGTAGGCATTAATCCGGATGTGCATTTAGGAAGGGCAAGTGTGTTGCTGGAAGTAAATGAAGTAAAATAAATTAGCGTATAAAAAATAGTCTTAAGCCTGAAGTAGTATGCTTCAGGCTTTTTGTTGTCCGTGCTAAGAAGCTATGTGGAAAATCGTTGTGTCACACTCTTATACATTTACAGCCATGTGGAACTCTTCTTCAATTCGCTACTGTATTGTTTTTAGGAAGGGTCTCAAGTTTTCGGTCCAACAACCGAAGTTAAGCTTCCTGTTATTGCAAGCCGCTGTAGTGTCTATGGCCATCGGCACGGTTCCCCGCTATTAAAGGGGGGACTTAGGGTTGCAAAAAATAAACCTTACTATTTTTTGCAGCAGATATGGTTTCAGTAAAGATTTAAGAAATTAATACGAATGGATCAGGAGCGATTTGAAGTTTATAATTCGCTAATTTTGATGATACTTTTTGGATGATGCAGTTCAGCATCGTGCCGCATAAAAACTTTTTTTATACTATGGCCAATATTTTAATCATCGACGATGAAAAGGCAATTCGCAAAACCTTATCAGAAATTCTTAGCTACGAAGGATATAAAATTGATGAAGCAGCAGACGGGGAAGAAGGAATAAAAAAATTTAGCAGCACTACTTATGATGTAGTGTTGTGCGATATTAAAATGCCCAGGATTGATGGGCTTGAGTTTTTAGAAAAAGCAAAAGAAATTAATAGTGATGTGCCTATTATTGTTATCAGCGGACATGGCAATATAGAAACCGCTGTGGAAGCAGTAAAAAAAGGGGCATTTGATTACATTAGTAAACCGCCGGATCTTAATCGTTTGCTGATAACCCTGCGCAATGCAATGGATAAACAGACCCTGGTGACCGAAACCAAAGTACTTAAACGCAAAGTGGCCAGGGTACAGGAAATGGTAGGCAATAGCAATGGCATTAAAAAGATAAAAGATACGATTGAAAAAGTGGCCCCCACCGAAGCAAGGGTGTTGATTACCGGTGAAAATGGTGTAGGCAAAGAATTAGTGGCAAGATGGATACATGAAAAAAGTAACCGCAATACAGGTCCGATGGTGGAAGTAAACTGTGCAGCCATACCGGGGGAATTAATAGAAAGCGAATTGTTTGGGCATGAAAAAGGTTCTTTTACATCTGCTATCAAACAACGCATTGGTAAGTTTGAACAGGCAAATGGTGGCACTTTATTTTTAGATGAAATTGGCGACATGAGTTTGAGCGCACAAGCTAAAGTTTTACGTGCATTGCAGGAGGGTAAAATTACAAGGGTTGGGGCAGATAAGGATATCAATGTTGATGTGAGAGTTATTGCTGCCACCAACAAAGATCTTTTAAAAGAAGTGGATGATAAAAGTTTCAGGTTAGATCTGTACCACAGGCTGGGCGTTATTATTGTGCACGTACCCTCCCTGAATGAACGCAGGGAAGATGTGCCTTTTTTAGTGGATTTTTATCTTGAAAAAATTGCGGATGAATACGGACAACCTAAAAAAACAGTAGATAAAGAAGCAATGGAATTACTAACCAATTACAACTGGACGGGCAATATCCGTGAATTAAGAAATGTGGTGGAACGGCTTATTATTCTGTCAGGAAAAAACATTACCGCAGATGATGTAATGAGTTATGTTTTGCCAAGAAAATAGTTTTAATGGATAATTTTTTAATGGATAATTGAAAACTTTTTAATTGATAATTGCGGATGGACAGTAATAATTTGACCAGATAAATTCACTATTAATGATGCACTTTTAATTCGACAATAACAATGAAAACAATCTATTGTATTAGTGGGTTAGGAGCAGATGAAAGAGCTTTTTCCCGCTTAAAAATTAATGGTTATAAGTTGGTAAACCTGCCCTGGTTATTGCCAATAGTAAATGAGACCATTGAGCAATACGCAAAAAGAATGAGTGAAGGCATTACAGATGAAAACCCTGTGTTTATGGGGCTTTCCTTTGGTGGCATGATGAGTATTGAGATTGCAAAACTATTGCCGGTTGATAAAATTATTCTTATATCCAGTATAAAATCTGCCAGTGAATTGCCATTCTGGATGAAGGGAGCAGGTAGACTTCGCCTCAATAAATTATTCTCTATGCAGTCGTATAAAATTCTGGAACCTATACAAAACAGGTTTTTGGGAATTACTGATGCGGAAGAAGTTGAAATGGTACGTAAGTACCGTAAGAATGCACCAGTTGTTTATACTAATTGGGCGATAAATGAAGTGCTTAACTGGAATAATAACTGGCAACCCCCGGTACTGTTTCACATTCATGGCGATAATGATAAGATGTTTCCCATTAAAAGAGTTTCACCAACGCATATTGTAAAAGGAGGAGGTCATTTTATGATCATGAATAAAGCTGCCGAAATAAGCAGTTTAATAAATGAAATAATTTGAATAGACACTTGCTTAAGCCGTGATAATTGATGGCAAAAAAGTGTTGCTTTCACCAAACAGCATAGTTTGCATAATTTAAGTTGCCAGGAAATAAAAATGTACAAGAGTGCGTTTTTATTAGGCCAGATAATACTTTACAACATAATAAAATCGCTCAATAAACAATAATCCAAAAACCAGTAAAGGCATTTCTTAGCCCGAAAAATATTTTTACCAGGCTATATTTTTTGTTGATCGTTTTTTCAGAACGGGACATATCACCAATAAAAAAACCCCTACTACAGGGGATTTTTTATTACAGATAATTTTTTTTATTCATTATCCAATGAAATCGGGTAATCATATAAACCATCAGAACCGGGATAAAAACCACTAATGGTAATGGTTTTAGACGCACTCAGTGCTTTATTAAGATCATCCATATTTTTGATATCTTTATCATTCACTTTAACAATAATAAAACCATCCCTCATCCGGCTTTGATCGCTCAGTGGCCCATCAATAATTTTTTTAACCACAACTCCGCCGGGTACACCATATTCTTTTGCTTTTTTTGTATCTAAGTTAGCAAACTCTCCACCCAATTTTGATAAGATGGTATTCTCCTGTTTTACAATATCAAAAGTGCCAATATTATTTTTTAAAGTTGCTGTGGTCGAAATATCCTTTCCATCCCTCGAATACAAAATTTTTATTTTATCGCTTGGTTTATAACGGGTAACCAACTCCTGCAATTCAGACGGAAGCGTTACGCTGGTGCCCTCTACACTTTTAATAATATCACCTTTTTTTAACCCTGCTTCAACAGCCGCACTGTTATCAGAAACACCGGTAATTACAAGGCCATCGCCTGAATATTTAAGATTAAGCCTTGTTTTTTCTGTTTCTGGTAAATCGTAGGTATTAGAAGTAGCAACCCCCAAAAAACCTCTTTGCACATTGCCATACTTTATCAGGTCATCTACTACTTTCTTTACAATATTTACCGGTATAGCATAAGAGTAACCAGAGTAATAACCCGTAGGAGAAGCAATGGCTGAGTTGATGCCAATAAGTTCGCCAGTGGTGTTGATTAATGCACCGCCGCTGTTACCCTGGTTTACCGCCGCATCTGTTTGTATAAAAGATTCCACAGCAGAATTTAATTTGGTTCCTTTGTTTAAACCCAGGCTTCTCGATTTTGCACTAACGATACCCGCTGTTACAGTGGTTTCTAAATTTAAAGGATAACCCAGTGCCAGCACCCATTGGCCAATCTTTACATCATCCGAATTACCATATAAAAGGAAGGGTAAATCCTTAGCGTCAATTTTAATAACAGCAAGGTCGTATGCAGGGTCTCTGCCCACTACTTTCGCAGTATAAGATCTTTTATTGCTAAGCGTTACCGTAAGTTCGTCTGCATTTTCTACCACATGGTTGTTGGTAACAATAAAGCCATCCTGGCTAATGATTACACCGGAGCCCGAAGCTCTTTGTTCAGGAATATAGCCTCCGTTTCTGTTGCCAAAAAACTGTTCTAACATGTTGTCATCAAACAAATCGCTGAATGGATTTTTTTGTTGTGTTTTTGGCAGATTGTTGCTTACCTGCTTTGCATTTGTTTTGGTTTTGATATGCACCACTGTTGGCAAAGCTGCTGCGGCAGGTTGTGTAAAATCAATGGCACCTGGGGGTGTATTGTCATTTGATAATTTTGCCAATTTGTAGTTAGAAGGGATAATGCCTTTTTCCTGCCCCGCAAAAGTGTTGTTTGCTTTTGCAAATTTGGTGTAACCCAACATAACACCCAATGCAGTCAATGCGCTGATAAGGATGGTAAAAAATACTTGTTTCAGTTTCATTTGTATAAATTTATTTTTTGCTTAATAAAAATTGATATGTTCAGCTTATCAGAGCGTTCAATTTTTGTGCCCCACCTTACAAAGTAACGAAGCACTGACAAATTGTTATTTACCGGCAGGCACCTTTAACAATTAATTAGTAAGGCTTTCGTAGATGCACTATAAAGTTAGCAAAAATTGCATTGTATCTACCCCATCTGCATAATCTAATAATCCGGGGCATTGAACCTGCCCAAAAGGTAGGTCAATGCCAGCAATACATTGTATTTCCCTATTCCCCTTTAACGTTGAAAACACCGTTTCTATTTCATTATAAAAGCTATAATTTAACTGGCTTATGGGCGAAAACAGGGCTTCACTTTCTACCAGTAAAGTAGTTTCGTTGGTCATGTAAAACCGGTTATTCATTATTTGTACAGATAAATTATAATCATAATTGTTTCGGTACTTATGATGATCTGCAAAATATTTATAACGGTGAAAGGATTGCAACAGCGGAACAAAATCGTAGCCATGAGGTACAAAAATTTTTGTGACATTTCTGCAACCAAGCCCAAAAAAAGCATGTATATCGTCTGACAATTTTTCCAGCATTTCTGGTGGTTCATCTCCCTTTAAAACGGCAACTGAAGTCCTGTTCTTCCGGATGATGCTGGGGTATTTTGAAAAATAATAATCAAAGTAACGGGCACTGTTATTACTGCCGGTGGCAATATATGCATCGCAGCCCTTTAACATGGGTGCAAAAGAAATATAGTTCTGCGTCGTAACTTCCCAACTGTACATTTTTTGAACTAAATGTTTTAATAAGACATCATCCTTAGCCGATAATTTAATAGTTTGGAAATGCCCGCTGACAAACACACATAAAAAATCATGAAAGCCAACCAATGGGATATTGCCGGCCATTACAATGCCTGTATTTTTTGGCACAATAGCATCATCAAGGTAATAGTGATTTACCCATGCATCCAATTTATCTTTCGTTAAAAACTGGTCAATAATATTTTGTACTGCTAAATCAATAAACTCAGCAGTAAACCACCCATTGTTTAAAGATGCGGTATGTTTTGTATTTTGCCATTCTTCGCCATTTTCAAGCAAATAATTTCTAAGTGATAATAATAATTCAATTCGATTTTGTAATTTCATTCTGTTAATCTTATTTTGTATTTCAAAATTCGCAATTTCAAATTTCAAAATCAAAAGTAATGGCTATTAAAATAACAGATGAATGTATTAATTGTGGTGCCTGTGAACCCGAATGCCCTAACAACGCTATTTATGAAGGAGGTGTTGAGTGGGCTATAGCAGACGGAACTACGGTAAAAGGAATGTTTACTTTGTTGGATGGAACGCAGGTGGACGCTGATAAACGCAATGCACCTGTAAGTGTGGATACTTATTATATTACACCTAATAAATGTACAGAATGCCAGGGTTTTCATGAGGAACCCCAGTGTGCCGCGGTTTGCCCGGTAGATTGTTGTGTGCCCGATGAAATGTATGTAGAAACTGTAGAGTCATTAATGGAGAAAAAAGGAAGGCTGCATTTAGGGTAGCATCAATATATTTATCAAAGCCTTCGGGCTTATTAGGCAGGTGATATTTCCTGCATCGTGGCGAGGGTATTGCAAAATACTTTCGCCTTTTTTTTGTAGATGAAAAAAGTGTAATGGTGAATGGTGAAGCATCAACCATTGCAATACAACTCCCGTCATTCACCATTCATAATTGATCCTTCACTTAACCCCGCATATTGTTAAATTGCATGCTATGGAAATAAAGAAAATAATTTTTTTTGCGACGCCCTTTTTTTTATTATCGGCATGTTTTAAAAAAAATGAAAAGAAAAATAATGATGTTGCAAAAGCAGAAATGATTGCTGCAGAAATTTCATTTTCTACATTAAGCCAGGAAAAGGGAACCAGGAAAGCATTAATGGAATATATTGACAGCAATGGTGTATTGTTAAGGCCCAACACCTTCCCCATGGTGGGTGCAGATGCGGTTGATTTCATCAGCCAGGCTAACGATACTGCTTACATTATGGTTTGGCATCCAAAGGGTGGCGGTATAGCAGCATCAGGCGAATTGGGTTATAGCTATGGCATATATTCGGTTACACCAAAAAATAAAGACACCATTATGCAGGGCACGTATGTAAATATTTGGAAAAAGCAGCAGGATGGTAAATGGAAATTAGTGCTGGATTCTGGCAACGAAGGAATTGAAGAAGGAGAATAGATAAAGTAAGATCGATACACCCGGCAAAAATTAGCCACTCAGATGCTGCTTAACAATCAAAAATCACAAACAATTTCTAAACTCTGCACCCGACATTGAAACTATAAACAATTATCGTTTCTTTGCCTAAACAACCTTCTCTTACTAATGAAGAAAACAATTGCATTAATTACAGGTGGTTATTCAGGTGAGTCGGTGATATCCTATCTGTCAGCCGCCACCATAGAAAAGAATGTTGATACCGCAAAATGGAATTGCTATACTATTGACATTACCCCTTCCCGCTGGTTTTATACCACCCCAGGTGGTGAAAAAATTGATATTGATAAAAATGATTTTTCTCTTATTATTAATGGAACTAAAATAATTTTTGATGCAGTATTGGCAGGCCTTCATGGCACACCCGGCGAAGATGGAAAACTACAGGGATATTTTGATTGCCTCAACATTCCTTACACCAGCTGCGATGCCGCAAGTTCTGCATTAACTTTCAACAAACGCTATACTGTTGCAGTGGCTGCTTTTGCAGGCATGCATGTAGCGAAGTCTTTGCATCTTTTTAAAAATATCCCTGTTATTGCAACGGATATTTTAAAGGAATTAAAACTACCTGTATTTGTAAAACCAAATAATGGAGGAAGTAGTATCGGCATGAGTAAAGTTACTGTTGCAGCGGATTTGCAGGAAGCTTTAGATAAAGCTTTTAAAGAAGATGAGCAGGTGTTGGTAGAAGAGTTTATTAAGGGCAGGGAATTTACAATTGGCGTTTTTAAAAGTAAGGGGGAGGTAATTGCTTTACCTATAACAGAAATAATTACCCAAAACAAATTTTTTGATTACGAAGCAAAATACCATGGTGCCAGTGAAGAAATTACCCCTGCTGTTGCAGATGAAACAATTGCAGAAAAAGTTAGGCTGGCTGCAAGGAAAGCCTACGCTGTTTTTAATTGCAAAGGTATTGTGCGGATAGATTTTATTTATGATGAAGCAAGTGGCGAGCCATATATGCTGGAGATAAACACCGTGCCGGGGCAAACGGAGGCCAGCCTTGTACCACAACAGGTAATAGCAATGGGCTGGACCTTAAAAGACTTTTACAGTGCGTTAATAGAAGAGTGTTTTTATAAATAAATTTTCCCACTACAGTGTTCTTTGCAGAATGCTGGATCATAAACATTGAACCAAAAATTATGTTTAAATTCATAACCGACCGTCCTTTTTGGGTAAATCTTTTGGCTGCGGCAATATTTGCATTTTTACTTATTTTTTTAATTTTGCAAATGCTGGGATGGATAACGAAACATGGCGAATACTTAACGGTGCCAGCGGTAAAAAGAAAGCCTACCAATGAAGCTATCAAAATGCTGGAGAGTAAAGGTTTTGATGTGGTGATACAGGATTCTGTGTTTACAGATACGTTGCCAAGGGGTATAATTATAAAGCAACTGCCGGATGCTGATGCAACTGTGAAAGTTAACCGCACAGTTTTTTTAACCGTTAACCGGTACACTCCTCCAATGATCGACATGCCTGCGCTGGAAGGAAAAAGTTTAAGTTTTGCATTAGACCTGTTACAAAGAAATCATCTTCAGTTAGGAGATACTACCTATAAGCCTGATTTTATGAAGGGCTCTGTTTTAGAACAGCAATATAATGGCGATAAAATTGCTGCTGGAACAAAAGTAATATGGGGTAGCAAAATATCTTTGGTAATAGCGGGCGGCCTGCAGGACGAGCAAATATCAGTACCTGACCTGATAGGGAAAACTTTTGCTGAAGGCAAGGCAGCGTTGGAACAAAGTGGAATTAATATTGGTGCTGTTATTGCAAAAGATGCTATAAAGGATACAGCCGCTGCTTTTATTTACAAACAAAACCCTGGCAGGTATAATGATGAAAAAAAACCAGTTTATATTCATCCCGGACAACTGATGGATATTTATATTTCGCAGATAATGATACTGCCGGAGAATGCAGATACTACAATTAAAAAATAACTGATAAAGCAATGACAACAATTACTGCAGAAGAAGTAAAGGCAAGAGTGAATGCCGGTGAAAAACTACATATAGTGGATGTAAGGGAACCGTATGAAAATGCAGAGTTCAATATTGGTGGCACTTTAATCCCTTTGGGCAACATACAATCCATGCAACTGGATGACCTGGAAGAATTAAAAAATGAAGAGCTGATCTTGTATTGCAGAAGTGGCAACCGCAGCGGACAGGCATGCCTTATTTTAGAAACAGCGGGCTTTACCAATGTGAGGAATTTAACAGGCGGCATGCTTTATTGGAGAGATGCTTTTAAAGTATAAATTTTATGTCTGATGTCTGATTTTTTATCTCTGATTTCTGTAGAATGCCAAAGTTCATATTGGTGGTAATATCTTCAAATTAGTTTTTATAAGGATGCCCATCAAACAATAAAGTTTGATGGGCAATCAGGTGTAAATTTAAAAGGTAAAATTAGGTAAGCTGCCAAGTACCTCAAAATCAGAAAATAAAGAATCAGACATCAGGCATTCTAAAGTCTTATGTTTACACCAACCATGGCATTAAATGGTGCCATAGGAAAATAAAAGTTTTCAGTAGTCAGCCCACCTGAATAATAACTAAATGTATAACCATTGGCTTCGTATTTTTTATTAAATACATTATTGAGTTGTACAATAAACTTGGTGGCTTTTAAAAATTTAATGGAGGCAAGTGAATAGCTCAATCTTACATCCTGTAAATAATAAGCGTTAAGGCTCCTGCTTTTTTGAGCTGTATTGTCAAGGTACTGCCTGCCAACATATTTACTGATTAAACTAATCTCACCATTTTTTGCCGGAACAATATTGATACTGCCTCCGCCAACAACAGCAGGAGAGAAGGAGATATCCGTTTTCTTATAGACATTGGTTTTTGTTCCTCCATTGTCAAAATCATCTATCAGCTCTGTAAAGTTTTTAATTTTGTTTTCACTCATCGTTAAATTGGCGGCTATGTTTAAATGATCACTTACAGTTATTTTTCCCTGTAACTCAATGCCAGCCCGGTAACTGTGGGCAATGTTCGTCCTTGTATATGAACCTACATCATTTATATTTCCAACCAAAGCCAACTGATTGTGGTATTTCATGTAATACATATTTGCTCCTAAAAACCAGGTTTTACTTTTTCTTTCCACACCAAATTCCAAATCGTTCAATTTTTCCTGTTTAGGTTGTTGTGTTTTACCTGCTTCAAAATCATCCCTGTTAGGCTCTTTACCAGCTAAGGCATACGATACATAAACCTGCCAATCTTTATCAGTATATGTAAAACCAATTTTAGGGTTAAAAAAAGTATAATTATTTTTAGCCATCAAAGAAGGATTAGATTCAAAACCATTGATGGTGTACTGCACATTCCTTACCTGCATATCTGCAAACAGTTGCCAATATGTTGTTAATTGCTGCGCTAATTTTGTGTAAAGAGAAAGATCTGTTTTATTAGCGGGTAAATTTCCATAGTAGCGGTAATTCAACGGCACAGCGGGTTGTATGGCAGCATAAATTATTTCGCCATAATGTTTTCCATCATATTTATTCCACCCGCCTCCAAAAGTAAATTGGGTATTATTCTTTATGTGCTGCAATGAAAAGATGCTGCCATAAAAATTATTATCCAGCCATTTGCGTCTTACAAGGTTGGTTGTTGTTGTAGTATCTGTTCCAACTATATAATCTTCTAAACCATAATCAGCCAATGCCTGCCCTGCCCTGTATTCTTCATAATAACCTTTGCCCTTTGTTAAAAATACAGCAATGTTCGCCTTCCAGTAACGATTAAACTGGTGGTTGTAAAACAACTGGTAATGCGTTTGTGTATAATTGTCTGTTTCATTATCATAAGGTTTACCGGGTTGTTCCTGCCCGGAAATATTGTAGGTACGGTCTGTTTTTAATAAAGCTTCCGGTACACCATTCCAGGCCTGATAGGTTTTTTCTTTACCACTAAAAATATTTAACCGCAATGAATTTTTTTCATCCAGATAAGCTGTACTGAAATAAAAAGATTTTAGTTGTGTTGCCGCCCTGTCAATATATCCATTACTGCTGATATTACTCAATCTCCCGTCAATGGTAAAATGTTTACCCAATATGCCACTGCCAAATTTCAAGGTATTTTTCCAGGTGTTGTAACTACCGTAACTATTGTTTAATTCGGTGTAAAATTTATCATTCACTTCGTTGGTAGATAAGTTGATGTTACCACCAAATGAACCAGCTCCATTGCTGCTGGTACCAACACCGCGTTGTATTTGTATACTGTTAGCAGAAGATGCAATATCCGGAAGGTCTACAAAATAAGTGCCCTGGCTTTCTGCATCGTTATAGGGAATGCCATTTAAAGTAACATTGATCCTGCTGGCATCTGTTCCCCGTATGCGTATGCCCGTATAACCAACCCCATTACCGGCATCCGAATTAATAATAACCGATGGAGTTTGATTAAGCAGGAAAGGAAGGTCCTGCCCAAGATTATTTTTTTCAATTTCTTTTTTGGTGAGATTGGTTTTTGCAAAAGGAGCTTTATCATTGGCCCTGATAGCGGTGACTTCTACAGGTTGCATAAATGAAGTATCATTAAATTTCTTGTCTTCCTGCGCAAAAGTAAGAGCAACCGTTGCACATAGCCATCCGCTAAAAAGTAGTTTTTTCATTCCAATAAAATTTTTATGCTGAACATCCGGATGATTATCCGATGTGAATTAAAACTCCCTTCGCAGGCATTATCCTGAGCAGGTTAACGGGTATTATCTCAGCCTCCATAAAGAAGCACCCCGGAAATTCAGACGATGAATAAGAACAATTTTGAAATGCGAAGGTATAGCAGTTTTAAAGTATTTTCCAAATTTGTGTAACAAATAGTTTCTGCTATGCGTATCATTAAAAAACATAACCATGAAACAAATATTCATTTTCCTCATTACATTGATGAGTTTAAGCACATTCGCCCAGGATAAAACGATAGTGAATGATGCCAATGCAGAAAAGCGTACACTTTCATCCAGCTTTAGCGCCATCACCGTATCAGATGGTGTTGATCTTTATCTTACACAAGGCAATGAGGAATCTATTGCTGTAAGTGCATCCGAACAAAAGTATATGGATCGCTTTAAAACAGTTGTGGAGGATGGTAATTTGAAAATTTACTTCGATAACAAAGGATTAAACTGGGTAGGAAGTGAAAGAAGAAAATTGAAAGCGTACGTTTCGTTTAAATCTCTTGAAAAATTACATGCTTCTTCAGGCGCCTCGGTGAATATGAAAAGTGCACTCACCGTCAATAAATTAAATTGCTCTTTCACCAGTGGGTCTCAATTTACAGGGGAGGTAAATATTTCACAATTATCTGTTTCACAAAACAGTGGCTCATCTTTTGAAATTTCCGGCAAAACAGGGGAGTTGCAGGTAGATGTTAGCAGTGGCGCAATTTTTAAAGGCTACGAATTGGCAGTTGATTTTTGTGAGGCCAAAGCAACAAGTGGCGGCGGTGTACGCATCACGGTAAACAAGGAACTAAATGCCAAAGCCAATAGTGGTGGTGGCATTCGTTATAAAGGCACTGCTGTTATAAAAGATTTAGATGTTAACAGTGGCGGGATGGTTAAAAAAGCATAAGTTTAATTTTATAAAAAACCAGATATGAAAAAGATTATTGTATCACTCGTACTATTGACTTCCTTTTTTATTGCAAGGGCACAAAAGGCATTTGTAACTGATGCCAATGCAGAACAACGAACATTAAGTGGCAGTTTTAATGCCATCAAAATATCCGGAGGTATTGACTTATATCTTTCTCAATTTGATACAGAATCCATTGCGGTAAGCGCATCAGAAGAAAAGTATAAAGAACATATAAAAACTGTAGTCGAAAATAACACGTTGAAAATTTATTACGAAGGGGATAAGATATGGAGCGGCGGTAATAAGAAATTAAAAGTGTATGTTTCTTTTAAAAATCTGGAAAGGCTGCAGGCCTCGGGAGCCAGCGATGTGCAGGTTGCAGGTACTATCAATGTAGCCTCTTTAAACCTTGACATGAGCGGTGCCAGTGATTTTAAAGGAGCCGTAAAAGTAAACAACCTTAAGCTTGAATTAAGTGGCGCTTCTGACGCAACGATCAGTGGTGTTACCAATTCGGTAACCATTCAATCAAGCGGTGCCAGCGATTTTAAAGGTTACGATCTTGTTACAGAAGTCTGCAATGCCAAAGCCTCCGGTGCCTCCGATATTCATATCACTGTGAACAAGGAAATAAGCGCCAATGCCAGCGGTGCAAGCGATATTTCTTACAAGGGAAGCGCTGTTATAAAAGATCAGCATACCAGCGGAGCAAGCAGCGTTGGTAAAAAAGGGTAATTAAAATTAAGTACTTGTAATAGAAATAAAAACTGGTTGATCCGCTTAAATATTTAAACGGATCAACCAGTTTTTATTTCCCAAAAGCCCAGGTTAAAAAACCGGGTAGAGCCTTACTCCAATCAGTATAATCATGCTTTCCGTCAGGAGATTCCACATAAACAATATCGCTTGCAGGACAAACATTTTTATTTTTAATGATGCCTATCAGGTCTTTTGTATCATCCACTACATCTATTGTTCCATCTTTATCACGGTCTCCATCTTCTTCTTTTGCACCGGCATAAAACCAGTATTTTAGTTTAGGTTTTTTTCTGGATGATTTTATTTTACTAAGCATAATGCGGTCTTTGTCATCAGCATAATCACGGGCTGATGTATCCTTATCTCTCCACCAAAATGAGCCTGAAAAAACACCCACCTTATCAATTTTATCCGCATGATTCCAGGCAATATCAAAGGCAGATAAGCCGCCTAGCGAACATCCTGCCAGTACAATTGATTTAAACTTTCTTACACCAGCTTTTTTCTTTGCAAAATCATATAACTCGTCGCTGATAAAGGCATCATATTTATCAGCACGGTTTCCCCTGTTTTGAAAATCGGGAAAACCACCTGCACCATAGTCTTCCATCCTGTTGCCCGCATGTATGGCAACAATCAGCAAAGGCGCAATCAATTTCTTTTTATAAAGGCTATCCGTAATTTCTTTGATCCTGAGTTTTTCAACATCCTGTCCATCGTTTAATAAAAGAAGGTTCATATCGTTTTTATTATCTGGCATCGGGGTGCTGATAATGGTTAATTTAATATGTTCCTGCAAGTGACGGCTATACATTTCATCTTCCTGTTGTTTTATTTTTTTGTGGCAACCAAGCAATAAAACACTTGCCAGCACTGGCATTACAGATAACCTTAAATACTGTTTCATAAATTATTTTGAAATACGAATGTATATTATTTGGCGGCAATACTGTAATCCATTACTTTTGCACCGCGAAGTAGAGCAGCGGTAGCTCGTCGGGCTCATAACCCGAAGGTCAGAGGTTCGATCCCTCTCTTCGCAACACAAAATGTGAAGAAATTTAATCTTCGCATAAATTAAAACACAAGGCTCGTGAGAGCCTTTTTTATTCTTGGCAAGTTGCTGATGAATTTGATCACCTCCTCCAGTCTGTCTGTTTGTATGCGGTAATCAAAGTCTTTTCTTAGACTTGCTATCTAAAGGTCACATACATGAAATCCGGTTTTGTAAATATTTTTGGTAAGCCAAATGCTGGCAAAAGTACACTGCTCAATACATTGATCGGCGAAAAGCTCGCTATTGTATCACATAAGGTGCAAACTACCAGGCATCGCATAAAAGCTATCTTAACGGGGCCAGATCATCAAATTATTTTTAGTGATACTCCCGGGATCATAGAGCCTAAATACAAGTTGCATGAAAAAATGATGCAGGCTGTTAAGGGAAGTTTAGAAGATGCCGACCTTGCTTTATTGATAACAGATGCAAGGGAAAACACGGAAGAAAGCCACCTGATTTTTTCTTCTTTAAGATTAAAAGTACCTGCATTAGTAATTTTAAATAAGGCCGATGCAGTAAGCGATGAAGATATAAATAAAGCCACCATTTTTTTTAAAGAACAACCCTACTGCAAGGAAGTAATTGTTATTTCAGCACTAAAGAAAAAAGGGATTGACAAGTTACTGGCAATAATAATTGAAATGCTGCCGGAAGGCGCTCCTTTTTACGAGGGAGATGATATCAGCGATTTACCCACCAAATTTTTTGTAAGCGAACTAATAAGGGAAAAAATATTTTTATTGTATGGAGAAGAGATTCCTTATCATGCAACGGTTTTAGTACAGGAATTTAAAGAGAAGACGACACTGGTAAAAATTGGTGCAGACATCATTGTACAAAGAGATACCCAAAAGGGAATTATATTAGGCGAAGGTGGTAAAATGATAAAGCAGTTAGGAACATTGGCAAGAAAAGATATTGAAGAATTTTTAGGAAGTAAAGTATTTTTAGAACTGTTTGTGAAGGTACGGCCCAAGTGGAGAGATAATGAGATGCAATTGAAGGAGTACGGGTATTAGCCCCCCTCCGCCTCCGCCGCGGCGGAGGAACCAGGAAGTGTAAGCTTACTGGCGATAATGGTTAGTAGCAAGAGATAGTATTTGTTAGATTTGATTTTTTTAATAATTTAAAATATCCATTAAAGGGTAGGAACTTTCTTAGTTCTCTCTTTAGGGGGCGGAGGGGGAAATATGAGTTTTACAGTAGCAATAGTAGGCAGGCCGAATGTAGGCAAAAGTACTTTCTTTAACAGGATGTTAGAAGAACGTAAAGCCATTGTAGATGATGTAAGCGGCGTTA
>JANYFT010000193.1 GCA_025359625.1 Ferruginibacter sp. | reverse complement strand
TTTACATTTTGGTTACCCATTTTTTTTGTCTTTGAAACGGCTGATATAGATGCTAAAATTTTCGCTCTTTTAAAAAGGAAAAATTAGTTGGAACAAATGAATGGATTTTATAAAGGCCTTACTTTTATTTTTTTATACAATGTTTTAAATGATACTTTTTTGAATTTGCATAACTTATTTTACTATCTGTAAATTCTGGAGATCTTTGTTTTATATTTTACCGACTCTTGTACTTTTATTGCTGAACACGTTAATGAGTAATCTAAAAAACTTTGTCACGACTTTTCTCAATCTTACAATTTCAGTATTGTATTATCTTATGAATTTAAAAAAGGGAGATAGAAAATGTAATGCTTCATCAATGGGGTATAAAAAAATATTACAGGAATTAAAACTTAATTATTATAATTGGTTTGCAAGGGAATAAAATTCGTCCAACCCTGCAACCAGTTATCTGTGCCAATAGCTCCACGGTAAGTAACTTTATTAAAAAAAGGATCAGTAAAAAGCGGGTCATCTGTAAAATCAGCACCGGTTAAAACTGGTGAACCTGCCTTTGGAAATGGATTGGGATTTACATCAAAATTAAAAGGGTCAGTAAACATAAATGCTGCTGAGATAAAAATTTCCTGGCTTCCAAATGGAGGCCGTAGTAAAAGAATTTTTAAATCTTGTGAAGTATAATGTTTGTAAATTTTGGGGGTAAGGTAAAAAGTACGCAGGCTATCATTGCTATGATATAAAGAATGCCAAAAATTGGATTGCCCGTTTTCCAATAGTTTTGCGGCCTTTTTTCCATCAATATAAACGGCACCTTCGGGAAAGCCCATCACTACTGAATTATGAATGCGAAATTGTCCACCCGTTGCTACAAAACCTGCTACCCTGCTTCCAAATCCTGGCCGCAGTGTATCAAGGTATTTAAGATTGGTACCCAACTGTAGGTCCGGCCCAAGTACTGTCATGTTTGAAATTACGGGAAAGGTTTCGTCCCCGCTAATCAGCAAGCCTGCAAGTGTAGTACCCGAACCTAATTGAGGCGAAAAATATGGGTGCCTGTATGCAAGAATATTTTGAAGCATGCCTTTGTAACCATCTAATAAATTAAAATCACTGTTACATGACGCATACGATATTAAATTTGTTGCATTAAAATTTCCACCCGAAATTTGAAAGGAACTATAGAATACCGAATAGGATATCTGAATATTTTTTATCGTAGTTCCCCTGCCAACATTTTGTAACAATAAAGAGGGTAAGCCTTGAGAATTGCTTCGGCTGCGTCCTGCAAATTCTATCCGCACAAAATTTAAAATCCCCGTTCCTGCAGCAGTACTGTCTATGAGGTTTGGATAGTTTCCATAAATGGCAATCCCCAGCCAGGAATGTTCGTTTTGGTTGTTACTACCTATATACCCTGGTGTTCCTTTATAAGCACTGCTTGTAAATACAATGGGTTCCGATACAGATCCAACAGCTTCTATTCGTGCACCCTGATTTATGGTTATGGCAATGCCATCATTAACTTTAACCAATGTGCCTGCATCTACTATTAATTTCTGGCCTTTATTTCTATTAATATTTGTTGCCAAAATATACACCGTATCTTTAAAAAAATGAATAGCATCATTGGCAAGCCGGCCGTCATTAGTGTTAATGGTAAGTTCTGGTTTATCATAGGTTCTAAATACAGGGTCTTTTTTGCAACTTATTAAACAAGCTGTAATTATTATAACTGTATAAAAAAGTATTTGTTTTATAAATTTCATAATAGTCTTAATATTATTTACCCATTAAATTAAAAAGTATAGGTAACAGCCAATGAATAGGTTCGCTGCGGAATTATACTTGATGCAGTATTATCTATACCACTTACGTAATTAAGGTCAGATTTTAATGCATTGATAATAATTGGTGTATCAAATTTTCCATTCCCATTTACATCCTGATATAAAATATATGGCTTGTTTAGCAAATTGCTGATGTTGAATTTTATTTTACATTTATCTTTCCACAATGCCTGTGTTATAACAAAATCTACCAGGTTTCTGGCCTTTACACGATATGGAGGAACGGCAGCTATCAAATTACTGTTAGCAAGTCTCCTTATAAAGTCAGATGAGCCAAGTTCATTATTATAATCACCCGTTCTATTAAAAGAAATAGTTGACTCAAAACTGTTTTTAAATAAGTCAATACTTATCCCGGCATTAATGATATAATTAGCTTGCCCGGTTAAAGCATGCTCACCCAAATAGGTAAAATATTCATTATTAATTTCTTTACGGTTAACTTTAGAATGTAGCAATGTTCCATTTCCAGAAAAGCTTACATGACTAAGCCATTTGGCAAAGGGTACAAAATCTATTTTTTTTCTAATTTCAAACTCTAATCCCTTAACATTAGCATCACCTGCGTTTACTGGTATTCTAAATTTTCCGTAGTCAAGAAATGTTGACCCTCTTGAATATTCTATAGGATCAATTAAATTTTTATAAAAGGCAGATAGAGAAATTATCTCGCCTGCTGAAGGAAACCATTCAAACTTACAATCGTAATTGGTAATGGAGGCGCTTTTCAAAAACTTATTCCCCCTTATTAAAGAAAAACTTTGATAATCATACCTGGCAAAAGAAGCAAGGTCTTTTAATTCGGGCCGGATAACAGTTTTAGAATAAGCAACTCTAATATTAATGTTAGATGAAAGCCCATAAATGAAATTTACAGAAGGTAAAATATTAATGGTAGTTCGGGAATTAAAGTCAGCAGTTTGTTGGAATGGTTCCTGAAAATCTCTCAAGTACACTGGAGAATTAATAGCAATTGTTTGTTGGTAATCTTCAAACCTTACACCCCATATAATACGAAGTTTTTTTCCTATTTTATTTTCCATACTTTCATAAGCTGCTAACAAACTACTGCCGGCATTATAGTTTGATGAATTACTTGAGCCAAACAGCAGCGGTGCATTGATATCTAACCCCGAAGGTGAATACCTTGCAGGTGAAAGAACACTATCAAGAATAGTTTGGGGAATTCTATCCATCGGCAGTACAGTACCTGTTGCATCCCGTTGCCGGTTTTGGAAAAGGATACCGGTTTTTAATAAATGTTTATTACCCCTCAAATTGTAAGGTGTAGTAATGTTAAAAGCACCTCCGTAAATGAAATCTTTATTATAAGACCATGCCCGGCTGGCACCGGTAAGGGTACCGGCATAATCAAGATTTGCATCTCCTTTAAGAATTTTTTTCACACTATCCTGTATACCAAAAATAAAATTTCTGGTATCCGGTGTATTGGTGTTATTTAGTGTTGCATTTACATTCCACTCTAACTTCGTTTCATTATTTTTTCCTGTACGATGTTCCCCGGCAAGGGTACTGTTGAAAATACTTTTCTTTTCAATAAAATAAGTTACCCCCATATATTTTGTACCCGGCTCACTAAAGTAGTTGTCATTACTAATACGGATTATAGGCCTGTCAGTGAATATATTATTTAGTACCTGGCTGTAAAGATTTTTAAGGGTTACTTTACTATTTCCAAAGCGATACGCAAGGTTTACTACACCCCCTAAATCGACGGAGTACCTGTATCTTTTATTTTCAGAATAATAGGCTAATGATTGTAATGTGTCTGGTGGTGGATTTGCAAGATCATAAGAAAATAGAGGGTTACGGGCTGTAATTTCCTCTTCAATCAATGTTGTTTTACGCTGGCTGATTGCAGCAACAATACCGAACTGTGTTTCATTTTTTAACTTAATGGTTTTACCGAAGCCAAATTGAACATTTTCATTTAACCCTGCAGGGCCATAGTTTATTGGTGCAAGATTATTATTAAGCATACGCAGGTAACGGGTACGTTCCTGGCTTTGTAAATAAAAAATGGGTGCCTGGCTTAGAGATGTTGGAAAGCCTTTGGGCAATTCCAGGCTTTTTTCTGCAAAGCCAAGTATGGCAACACTGCTTCTCTTGTCTGAATAAAAATCCTTTCCATAAGTCTGGTCACTAAACCCTGTTTGAAGTGTGATAGAAAAAAAATCTTTTGCAGGAAAATCTTTTGTGTTCACCTGCACAATACCGCCTGCAAAGTTTCCGGGCATATCTGGTGTGGCTGTTTTGTTAACTGTAATATTATCAATTACTGCCGCCGGTATCAGGTCAAAAGCAAAAGCATTTCTGTTGGTTTCTGTACTCGTCATCGGCACCCCATTCAGCATCGTCTGGTTGTACTGGTCATTCAATCCTCTTACTACTACAAAACGGTTATCCTGCACATTTAAACCCACTACTCTTTTTAAAATCTGGCCTGCATTATTATCGGGTGTCTTTTTTATTGCTTCCAGGGAGATACCGTCAGAAGCTGCAGCACTGCGTTTTTGAGCAGAATACAGTGAGGACTGTGCTTCTTTTTTTACTGTAGAAGTTACCACTACACCCACCATTTTATTGTTGCCGGCCTGAAGGATCATTTCAAGAAATGTAGGCTGCCCTTCTTTAATAATTACGCCGGTAATTTCTTTGGTAATGTACCCGGTGTGAGAATATAATATGGTATAAGTACCTGCCGGGAGCGAAAGGTTATATGTTCCATCAGCAATGGATGACTTGCCATATTTTGTATCTTTTGCAGTTACACTTACACCTGCAATTGCTTCATTGGTTGAGGCGTCTGTTACTTTACCTGTAAGTTTGCCAGCATTAGTTTGGGCAATAGCAAATTGTGCAAGCAACACTGTAAATACAATGAAGCTATACCATTGTTTTTGATATCTTCTCTCTCCACCTACAGCCAATATTTTCTGCAACATATTTTAATAAATTATTCTCTTTTTAAAAATTCACCTTATTCCCTTCCATTAGTTTGGAAAATTATAATTAGTTCTAAGTGGTGTAGCATTCACCCATCCCTGCCACCAGTTGTCATTTCCCAGGGCACCTAAATTATTCACTTTAATAAAATAAGGATCATTAAAATAAGGACCGTCAAAACTGGCTCCTTTTAAAACCGGTGAATTACCATTAGGCAAAGGATCAAGGGCTTCGTAATTAAAAGGATTCACCAATTTAAAATCTGCGATATTTAGAAATAATTGATTTTTAAGCGCAGGTTGCAGCATAAATTCTTTAAGGTCATCACCGGTGAAAGTTGCATACACTGCCGGGTCTATATAGAATGTACTTGCAGCATTGGTACAATGAAAAATAGTATGGGTTATTTGAGACTCGTTCAGTGGAACAGCAATGCCAGTAAGGGAATCAGCAAGGTTCCATGCTGCACCAGGAAACCCCAACAATAAACTATTTCTTATTTGAAAACGTGCATTGCCGGTAGTTACAAGGGCGGCTGTGTTTATATCATGGTTGCTGTATGCTGCTACAGAACCATTTTGTGCATTAGGCCCAATAACTGTTAAGTTGGAAATAACCGGATTGGTGTAAGGCCTGGTATTGACAGGATCACTTGAATTGTTTTCGATAAATACACCTGCCAGGGCGTTTAATGGATAGCTTCCTGTTTTACCAAAAAAAGGATGGCGCACAGCAATTATATTTTGCATTTTGCCATTGTATCCATTGGTAATATAAAAATCGGCAGGGCCGCCACATGCATAAGAAATAAGGTTACGGCAATTGAAACTGCCGCCATAAAAATTGTAAGAAGAAAGTAGTTCATCCTGAACAATAGTGTTGGTATAACTTACCATTACATCTTCAATAACGGTACCGCTGCCTACTGCATCTAATGTAAGGCTCCCAAATTCTATCCGGACATATTTAAGGTAGCCTGAATTATCTGTAGTATCGCCAGTTGTACCCCTGGCATTGTTGATTGCTTTTCCCCGGATGGTTATACCACTCCAGTTTGCATATTGGCTGCCGGTGCTTGCACTGCTGGTAAATACGATTGGGTTTTTACTGGTGCCGTTTGCAAGAATTGTTGCATCAGGGTTAATAATAATACCTGAAGTAGCTCCGTCTGCATTATAGCCAGGCAAAACTTTTATTAACGTGCCTTCATCAATGATCAATTGCTCTCCAGCCTGCCGGTTAAACGGGGTGTTTAAAATATAAACAGTATCGCTATAAAGGTGAATAGCTTTAACCCGGGAGTCTGTAAGAGTTACTTCAGGCTTAACAACAGAGGTCTTTATATTTTCAGGTTTTTTACAACCTGCAATAAAAAAAACTGCCGTTAAAAGACTGTAAAAAAACAATAAACTTACAATGCTTTTTTTCATAGTTTATTTAAATAAATAGGCTAATGTTAAATAATAAGTGCGTTGAGATTTGATGGAAGTAACGGTATTGTCTGTGCCATTCAAATAGTATCCTCCATGATTGTTTATTGTTTGTAAGATTAATGGAGCATCAAATTTTTTGTTGCCATTAAGGTCCTGGTAAACTATATAAGGATTGTCGAGCAGGTTAGTAACACCTACGGTAATTTGCATTTTAGACCTGAATATTTTTTGACCAACCTGTATATCTAATTGCTGCTTTCCTTTCACTCTATAATCGGGTATGGCAGCTATTGTGTTACCATCGGCATGTGCATATAATTTGCCTGATCCCAACACAGCAATATAATCAGCAGTACGGTTATAAAGAATGGTGATTTCAGGAAAACGGGGTTGTTGAATAATAATACCTGTATTGACAGCATAGTCCGGACTGCCTGATAAAGTATGTTCAGGAATTGGTGATAATAATGTTCTTACAGGGCCGGCCTTTACCTTAGATTTAAGCCAGGTACCGTTTCCAAAAACTGAAAAATTTGAAAGCCATGAGGCATTACTTATTTTGTTAAGCTTTAGCCTAAAAGCAAGCTCAATGCCACGGATTGTTGCAGGCGCTGTGTTATGTGGTTTCATCATCATGCTTGAAGAAGTATAAGCTGACAATATGTATTCAATAGGCTGGTCTATTTGTTTATAAAATCCTGAAATTGAAACTGAGCTGCCGGCATTGGGCACCCAATTAAAACCAGCATCATAATTAGTAATGCTGGTAGTTTTTAAAATTGGGTTACCAATTTTTACCATAAAAGCAATTGGATCATAATACCTGTAACTCGTTAGTTCCTGTAAGGCCGGGCGGTTAAGCGTTTTAGTATAGGCAGCATGTACCTGCACCTTATTTACCAATTGATATTTTACCAATACAGACGGTAAAATATCAATCTTGTTTACAAAAGTATTTTTATCAACAGCATTAAAACCTGGATTTCTATAACCGGCAACATAGATATACTCTGCATTTGAAACCAATTGAGTAGCTGATTCAACCCTTACACTCAAGTCAACAGATAATAATTTTGAAAATTGATTTTGCAGCCTGATGTATGAAGATCCAAAATTTGCAGAAGCACTATAATTGCCCCGGTTGTACGGCTGTACATTACTATAACTACCAACAACTGTTGAAAAATAATTTGTCACAGTTAATCCTCCTGGATAATAGCGTTCGGGTGCAAGCAAGCTGTCTAAACTATAATTACCTGTGCCTTTGGTTGGTAACAAATCACTTCTAAAAACCCTGTTTTTACTCTGGATATCAATACCGCCGGAAATGACCTGTGCCTGATTGAATAAATTAAATGGCGCCAGTATGTTTACAAAGCCTTCAAAATTATTATCTGTTTGGTTTCTCCATAACCGTCCGGAGTTAGTCAGATTGGGATCTAACGAACTAGGAGTATTACTTACTGGAATAAAAGGAGCTGCATTAGGCCGGGCTATCTCGTACCTATCCCTGTATGCAGGATCATGATTTAATAAAAAATTCCGTTCATCAGGATTTTCCTGATTGCTATAGTTGTAAGCGGCCTGCCAGTTTAATTTAAATCGTCCGTTGATGCCAAACCCATGTTCGCCGGATAATTGTGTCAGCAAAAACTTTCGCTGGGTGGTTAAATAATTAATGCCATCATGTGCTAAAGTATCTTCATCTGGTTTATAAACCTGTGTACGTTGTGTATAGATATTGCTAAATTGGCTGCCGAAAAAATTCCTTAAAGAAATTTTATTTTGCCGGTAAACAAGTGAAGCATTTAAAGAACCTCCCAATTGCGAAACATACCGATAATTAATGTCAGTTGCTTGTGCCGGTATCAGCTCTTTACTAATGTCTGTAAAAGGAAAAGGATTGGCTGCAACATCAGGTGCTATCTGTACTGTAGACTCATCAATCAATTCAGTTTTAGATTGATTTAAAAGACCAATGATACCAATTTTTTTGCCTCCTTTAAGTTGTATTATTTTACCAAACCCCAGCAAAAATTGTTCATTTAGTTTGGAACCTCCATAGTTAACCGGTGCCAGGTTATTTTTCAATTGTCTTGAAAGGTAAACCTGTTCCTGCGGATTTTTTGTATTGAAAGAATTGGCTGATTTGGAAGTTGGAAATTCATGGGGCAATTCCCTGATGGAGCCTGGAAAACTTAGCGCCTCCCATTTATTTCTTTTGTCGCTAAAAAAGTCTTTCCCTTTGGTAGCATCAGAAAATCCGCCACCAGCCTGTAGATAAAAATAATTGTTATCAGGAAAATCTTTTGTTTTAATTGCTACTGTTCCACCTGCAAAATCAGCAGGTATAGAGCCGTTGGCAATTTTTTGTACGCTTACACTTTCATACGCCTGTACTGGAAGCATATCCAGCGGATATGATTTGCTGAGCGGTTCCATACTATTTAATACAGTGCCATTAAATAAAACCTGGTTGTACCTGTCTCCAAGGCCGAAAATATTTAGTGATTGCATGTTGGGAGTGGCAGGAAAATCCTGGACAATTACACCATTCAAGCGCTTTAAAATTTGCACACCATTTCTATCTATCCCTGCACCGATGTTGGCTTCGGGAATAAAATCAAACTGGCTGTTTGAATTACTTACCTGGTTGTATATACTTAAGTGAGATTCTTTAATAAAAGTAGTGCGGACAATAGAATCCTGTGATTTAACGGAATCAATTGAAGCAATTTTTTTTGTAGCTGCCGTTAACTTTTGAGCAATAGGCAAGAGGAGTATATCTAAATAAGTTATTTGCCCAGGCTGAATATTTACGTTTGATATGACCTTGGTTTGAAAGCCATGTATCTTGTATATTATATTGTTTGAACCCTTTTTAAGTTTCAATAAATAAGTGCCGTCAACAAGGGTAGCACTTTTAATTGAAGTACCTTCTTTTATAACTTCAACTCCATTTAAAGTACTTTGGGTTGAACCATCTATAACTTTACCTTTTACAAAACCATTGGAAGATTGTGCACTGCATTGGATAGAAAAAAAGAAGATAAGCGAATAGCAAAGAGATTTAAAAATTTGTTGGTTTTGAAACACTAATAATGCCATAACAATTGATTCACTATTTAATCGTTCAAAACTATTCTATCTTTTGGATTAGTATGTTAAGCCATTATTACCATCTTATTATTTATTATTTTTTAAAGAGATTATTTAAAAATTCATTTTTTTAATAGCACTAACAAACCCATCATTTTACAAGTTCAATTTCATTAAGCCATCCGTTTCTTTCCAGTTTCCATATTGAATTTATTGCTTCCGGCTTTAACCAGGTTTCAAAATCTTTAAGCAAATTTTTAGCCTGGTTCATTGACGTAACAGCGCTGGCAGCCGCCATTACAGTATTCCTTGTGATGCCATTTTTAAATTTATCTGGTTTAATAAATGTTGAAAGCAGGGATATATTGGCTGCCATTCCGGTAGCATTTGATACATTTTCCGCTGTATTTAAAAAAGGGTTTCTTTGTTTTGTATATGTATTTAACCAGGCATTGGTTTTAATTGCTTCGGCCAGTGTTTTAAGCAATTTTCCTGGGCCCTCTTTTACCTCATGAGTATTGGCAGATTGTCCACCATTTACAACAAGCTGGGCTTTTGTACCTAATGAAACTACAGTCGCTATTGACAGAATCATTAATTTTAATTTCATAAATATGAGTGGCAATTTTTAAAAAACAGTTTCAATTTCTATTTATTCAATTGCAGTGTAAACCTATAGTAAGTTGCAGAATTGACTGTTAAGAAACCATTATCATCTTATTATGATTCGGTTAAGCAGCAAGCTTTTTCTACTGGAATCAAAAAATACGGACTGGCTTTATTGAAGTAACTGATAGGCCTTTTCAAGAATAGGGTCTTTGCCATTAGTTTCTTCTATAGAATTTATTCCAATATTCACGTCCGGTAAAATACCATTTTCAATAGGTAGTTTTTCAGGTGAAAGCGTATTTGTTGCAGTATATTGGATTTTCCATCCATTTGCTAAAATATAATCATGAGGTATCCCCCCTCCTCCACCTGTTTGATCGCCTACCAGCGTAACATTGGGCAAACCAGACATGTACAATACAAAATCATTACAGGCACTAAAGCACGACCTGTTGGTTAATACACAAACTGGATGACTGTAGAAACTTCCAGCAGGTGAAAGGTAATAGGGATCAGGCTTAAAGAAATCATCATGCCCTGCACCATTCTTTATCAGTTCATACTTAACTAATTTTTTTTCGGTAATAAACCTTTGAAAAAGTTTATCCACATTGGCAGACCTTCCACCGGTATTATCCCTTACATCAACTATCAACCCCTTTGTATTTTTCATTTCATTCATCATGTTATCTACTTCCTCATCCGATATATTATTTCTAAAAGAACCATAATAGATATAACCTACATTATTTTGAATTGTATAAATAGCAGGCCCGCTGGTTTTAAAATCGTTTTTTAAATATTTGCTTATAAGATTTGAATAATTAAAATTGCTTGCAAAAGCTGTAAAAAATCCTTCGTATGTAGATGTGTCTGATGGTGATATTAGTGTTACATGCCCGTCTTTCAAAGTTTCCAGCATACTGTTTATTAACCTGAAAAAAGTAATATTAGTCATGTTGTTTGTTACCTGGGGCCTGTATTCTTTATAGGTGTTATTCCAGTCTACTCCTTTAACAGAAAATAATGCATAGTGCTGATCCAATACCTTCCAGGCTTCCTCAATTACTGCGGCCTGATCAGATGCCGGGGTTTTTAAATTCAACGCCTTTTCACAGCCAAAAAACGGAAATAGTATTACTATTATGAAGGCCCTTACCAAATTTTTACTTATACATAAATATAATCTTATCATAATCAAAATATAAAACTGTAGGTTAATCCCAAACTGTGAATTGCTTGCTTCACTTCCCTGGTGCCTGAAATCTGGTAATAATCCCAGGCATAATTAAACGAAATTTTTTGACGGGGACCAATCATCTTGTCAATGCTTAATAAATTCTTTATCCGCATAAATGAAGAAAAACTTACTATACGTTCATAATTAAAAAGATCCTTTGCAGATAAACCATTTTGATTTAAAACACCTGCTGCATTATCGCTCCCAAATGCAGGTTGCACCACAGCAGAAACCAGAGGAATATTGATTCGGTCAGAAAGGGAAAAACCGGAAAGTCTGTTATTAAAGAAATAGCAAAATTCAGTAGCCCCGCCCAGCGATGCTGCAAATTCGAACGAAGAATTATTATTTATAAATGCTGCATAATCCCTTCTGGCATAAAGAATATTTAAGCTTCCTCCAGCCATGAGTAAAACTGATCCAGCACTGTTGGAGCCGATTGTATAAAGGTTGTTATAATCTAAGTTGAAATAGGAATTACTTAAACTGCTCTCAGGATTAACTGCTGTTTTTAAATTCCCTTTTGAAAAATAGCATTCCACTTCATGCGATACCTTTTCTTTCTGATATTTAACAGAAGCAGTTCCTCCCCAATTGATTCCTGCGTAAGGAATGGCGGTAAAAGTGTTATCAACCACACTTTCTTTATTTAATATGCCTCCCACTTTTAGCAACCATTTTTGATTATCGGGTCCATCGTTTTTCTGTGCAAAAGCATTATTGCCCATACTGAAAAAAATATATAACCACACTAATTTTTCTTTCATATACAAAAGAATAAAATAAATTGACAGCTTTATTTGAACAAAATTTTAAGTTATAACACAACTTCGCAGCAAAATAACCTTTGCTTATTTTTTTGCAAATAAAGGCCTTCTGAAAAGATTTATTTGAGCATATTGAAGAAAAATAAAATGGTAACAGTTAGTTAACAATTAATTAAACTGAAGATTTGAATTTGCGGGCAGTTAAAAACTTCCTGAGATAAAAATGTGCATATCTGACGCGAATTTCAGGACATATAATTCTCCCTAATGACTACTTTAAATCAACACAACAAAGCAATTGAAAAAATGGACAGGAAGCAATTTTATTTCATTGTAAAAAGATAGCGGTTAGAAAAACGAAGCGTTATTTTATTTATTGCAAAGGTACCGAATGTGTAAAAAAGAATTGGATGCATAAGAATCAAATCACTATTGGAATGAATGGCTCCATGCTGGATGAAAAGCCAACAGGAGTTGGGGTGTACTCATATAATTTAATAAATAACCTTTCTACTTTAATCACTAATAACAAGTGGAAAAAAATAACTGTTTTTACACCTACAAAAACATTTTTAAATAAAAATATAAAAATAATAAAACTCTCCGCTTTACTCCAATCATCAAAACATGGAAAATTAGCAGCATTTTGCAGGTTTACCTGGAATACTTTTTCCTATCCTTTACAAGCACGAAAATTTGATTTGTTGATCAGTCCAACTACCCACGGTAGCTTTTTATTGAACAATCAAATAATCACTATTCATGACCTGCTTTCTTTGCGCTATAAAAATATCAGCGCCCATCAGCGTTTTTATTTTAAATACCTGCTGCCGACTTTAATAAACAAAGCCAAACTTATTATTGCTGTTTCAGAAAATACAAAAAAGGATATTATTCATTTCTTTAAATGCCCCGCAGATAAAATTAAGGTTGTCTACAATGGCTATGATGATGACAGTTATTTTCCGCTTAAAGAGAATAAACACCTCATTTATCATGAATATGGTATCAGGAAATATTTACTTGCAGTTGGGCCAACCTATCCTCATAAAAATTTCGAACTGCTGCTTGATGCCTACAATGCACTTGATAGAAATAGCAAAAAAAAACACCCGCTTGTTATTGCAGGGGGTAAAGAAAAGTATATAGATGTACTTAAGAAGTATGCAAAGAAAACGGGCCTGGAACATGATATCTATTTTATAGGTTATGTTCCTATACAGTTTATGCCATCCCTGTACAGGGAAGCACATGCGCTGATTTTTCCAAGTTTATATGAAGGTTTTGGTATCCCGCTTTTAGAAGCTATGGCAAGTGGTTGCCCGGTAATAACATCCAACACTTCCTCTATGCCCGAGGTTTGTGGAAATGCGGTTTTATATTTTGATCCGTTAGATAAATTGTCTTTAACGTCGTCCATGCAGCAATTGATTTTACATGATGCCATTCGAAATGACTTAATAAAAAAAGGAATTGTTCAGGCCAAAAAATTTTCATGGAAACAAATGGCCTGCTCCTTCAATACTATAATAGACAACATTTTTATAAATAATCAAACACCCATACAATGCTCGAAATAAGTTGCTCAATAGTGATGTTTCATAACCCGGTGGAAGAATTGAGGATAGCCATTGAAAGTTTTTTAAACAGTTCAAAAAATATCAGGCTCTATCTCGTTGACAATTCTGCAGATGACAGTTTGCGTTATAAATTTTTATCACCGCAAATAGACTATATTTTTAATGGTAAAAATCTTGGTTATGGGGCCGGGCATAATATCGCCATCAAAAAAGCCCGTGGCAATTCTCAATACCACATCATCCTTAATCCGGATATTGAATTTAATCCCGCTATTTTAGATGGGTTGTATGATTTTATGCAACAAAACAGCAATGTTGGTTTGGTAATGCCCAAAGTTTTGTACAAAAATGGACTTACCCAATACTTATGCAAAAAGCTTCCCTCTCCTGCTGATTTGTTTTTAAGAAGATTTTTTCCGGGACCGGTAAAAAAATTATTCAACAAAATCCTTGCTGAATATGAACTGCGGCATAAAGATTATAATTCAATTATGGAAGTGCCTAATCTTTCCGGATGTTTTATGTTTATAAGGACAGCGGTTTTTGAGCATGTAGGATTATTCGACGAGCAATATTTTATGTACCTGGAAGATACAGACCTCAGCAGGAGAATTAATAAATATTACCGCACTATTTATTATCCCTTCGAAACTATAACTCATGGTTACAGCAAGGCTTCGTATAAAAGTTTTAAACTGATGAAACACCATCTAAATTCTTCCATAAAATATTTTAATAAATGGGGCTGGTTTACTGATAAAAACCGTTTGTCAATTAATCAGTTAATTAATCGCAGTTCGTTTAAGCCACAGTTAAAAGCAGCAGAACCAAAAGCGCTGTTACATCCACAACCACATATTATCATAGCATAATAATGAACAACAATATGAAGGGGGTATCAGTGATCGTATGCTGTTATAATAGTTCAGGCCGACTGGAAAAAACGCTGCAGGCATTGGCAAAACAGCAGTTTAATCAAAACCTGCTTTGGGAAATTATTATAGTAGACAACGCATCAAAAGATAATACCACCGTAGCAGCCGCAGAAATTTGGGAGAAATTAAACACACCCATTAAAATAAAAATTGTTGGCGAAGCTATTCCGGGTTTAGGAAATGCCCGCAAAAAAGGGATAACCAAAGCAGCTTATTCTGTGATACTATTTTGCGATGATGATAATTGGTTAGCCCCCAATTATGTTCAGAGGATTTTTGACATTTTAGAAAATGATAGTACCATAGCCGCATGTGGCGGCATGGGCATACCTGTTTTTGAAACAGCTGAACCCTATTGGTTCTATGCCTATGCAGAAGCATTTGCTTTAGGGTCGCAAGAAATTAATAATGAAAAGCAGCAATTATTGAATTTATATGGGGCAGGGCTGGCTATACAAAAACATGCCTTAGAACAATTATATCAATCAGGCTTTGACCCATTATTGCAAGGCAGAATCGGAAAAAAACTCAGCTCCGCAGAGGATACAGAACTAACTTATGCCTTCGTGTTGATGGGTTATAAATTATTTTGTAGTGATGAATTGAAATTTTTTCATTACCTGCCAAAAGAGCGTTTGACTTTTGATTATTTAAAAAATCTTTTTATTGCTTTTGGCAATGATGGACCGGTTAGAAATCTTTATTATGCTTATATCAGTAACCGGTTTTTTCATAAAAAAATTCAAAACTGGAACTTTCATTTTGCATTAAGTTTATTTCGGCTGGCAAAATATTTTATTATCCCCCCTAAAAAATTCGGCAGGTTTATTTATTTTAACTGGAGCATAACCTATATACAACAACTCTTTGCTATGAGAAAAAACTACCCGAAAATGAAACAACATATTCTGCAAATTAAATCAGCCGGCAACTACACCTCACAAAAAAAAATTACCCAACAGGGCGCTTTATCTTTTGAAACAAACGGCGGATAATAATTTTTATGAAAAAGTATTATATAAGTTCAAAAGCAGGCTTGTCGGGCATTTGCAAATATTCCAACGATTTTTATGAATTAGTGTTAAAAGAAAAGGGCT
>JANYFT010000189.1 GCA_025359625.1 Ferruginibacter sp. | reverse complement strand
GGCCCTTTTTTATTTGAAAGAAAAGATACTTTTCTGTTTAAGAAAAAATATTTGTTGCAGGCTAAAGACTTTTATGATAAGCATGGAGGCGGCGCCATAGTTATGGCAAGGTTTATACCAATTGTAAGGACCTTTGCGCCCATTGTAGCTGGTATAGTTGGGATGGAGAATAAAAAATTTACATTTTATAATATTGCCGGCTCTGTGGCTTGGGTATTTTCGATGTTGTTTGCGGGACACTACCTGCAAGAGCTATTTAAAAAGGCATTTCATTTTGATTTAACTGAACACCTCGAGGTAATTGTTATCGGTATTGTGTTAATAACTACTGCCCCGGTTTTTTTAAAAATATTTTTTGACAAGAAAAAAAATGCTAAGAAAGATATCCCATAAATAACCACAATGCAAAAACAATCTTCTTCTATTTTTACGATTGCCGTTCTTGTTGCTGCCCTTGGATATTTTGTAGATATCTACGATTTACTATTATTCAATATTGTAAGGGTAGATAGTTTAACTGAAATGGGCCTTTCTGCAGCGCAAGTAAAAACACAGGGTGAATTTATCATCAGTATACAAATGACCGGCCTTTTAATTGGCGGCATCGTTTGGGGTATGATGGGTGATAAAAAAGGAAGGTTAAGTGTTCTGTTTGGTTCCATCATTTTATATTCGCTTGCCAATATTGCCAACGGTTTTGTGCAAACCCCCAATCAATATGCGCTTACCCGGTTTATTGCAGGCATCGGCTTAGCGGGAGAATTAGGTGCAGGTATTACCCTGGTAACAGAACTGGTAAGTAAAGAAAAAAGAGGATTAAGCACTTCGCTTGTAGCCGGTATTGGTTTATTGGGTGCGGTGGCTGCATTTTTTGTTTCCAAAAATTTTAACTGGCGCATCTGTTATTTTATTGGCGGTGGCTTAGGTTTTTGCCTGCTGATATTGCGTATATCCGTGTTTGAGAGTAGTATGTTTACACAAACAAAACAATCAGGCGTAAGCAGGGGCAACTTCCTTATGTTTTTCAACAACAAGAGGCGGTTTAGAAAATATATATGTGCTATTTTAATTGGCTTGCCTACCTGGTATGTGATTGGTGTTTTAATAGCCTTCTCCAATAATTTTGCAAAAGAGTTTGGTATTGCAGAAACGGTATTATCAAAAACTGCCACCATGTTTGCGTATGTATTCATCTCCATAGCCGACATCCTGGTGGGCTTTGTAAGCCAATGGCTAAAAAGCAGAAAAAAGGCCCTGTATATTTTTTATATTTTAACTATCATTTCTATTATCTTCTTTTTTAACCAGCAAAATGGCACTGCTGCAGGCATGTACGTTATATGCGCTGCATTGGGCTTTGCCACAGGCTTTTGGGCTATTTTTGTAACGATGGCCGCTGAACAGTTTGGCACCAATTTAAGGGCCACCGCCGCTACAACAGCACCCAACATGGTAAGAGGTTCCCTGCCATTGGTGTTTATATTATTTAAATGGCTGCAGACTATTTTTGCCGATATGCCGCATCCATATATTACGGCAGGTTGGGTTACAGGTATTGTTGTTATGGTTATAGCAATTATTGCTGCTTACTACACAGAAGAAACCTTTGGTAAAGACCTTGATTATGTAGAGCAATAATCTCCCTGTTGCCCTGTTAATATAATTGTAATTCTATGTGCCTGTGTAATCAGCACACACTATTTGCAAGTATTTTCGTTTATCAATTATTATGAAAAAATATTTTTCCTTTTTATTTATCAGTCTATTTTTCTCCCTCGCTGTTGTTGCACAAAAGCTGGTGGTAGAAGTGAATTATGTTACTGCAGATGCAACGGTTAACAAACCAATGATCTACTATGCACCAGGTACAATATTAAGCTGGAACGATTTTAAAGGCAAGCCTGTATCAGGCAGTCAAGCTGCTGCCATTACCAATGCTGGTATTGGTTTTAAAATGATGTTTCATTCCAAAGACAATGTGGCTACTTTAAATATATCCGTGGATTGTAATTTTTCCGTAGCTGATAGCTGGGTTAAAAATGCCAGAAAAACACCCTATATTTTAAATCATGAACAACATCATTTTGATATTGCTTATCTCTATGCTATGCAGTTTGTGCAAAACTTAAGAGCGGCAAAATACACCATGAAGGATTACAGCAAAACAATTGAAAGGATATATAACCAAACCCAACAGGATTTGACTACCATGCAGAATGATTACGATAGGGAAACCAAAAACAGCCAGTTGGCTGATGAACAGGAATTGTGGAATAAAAAAATTGATGCGAAAATGGATGCCTTTGCAAAACAATAAAATTTACACTGCATACTTTAAACAGTGATATAAATTTGGCAATAACTCCAGTTAGAAAGCCAAAGCCCAATTAAAATCATGCTGTACAAGAGTGCGACGCCAATGCCGTACCACATTGCTTCTTAGTTCGGACAATATTTTTTATTACTTGCTATTTTACCAACAGGCTTTTAAAAAAAAATCAAATTGTGTTTTAGAAAACAGCGTCTATTGTAAATGCCCCGCATTGCGAACTGCTGGTGCTTTAATAAAATCCTGCGGATACTTTTTTAGATAGCGCCATAGTATTCCCAAAAATTGAGGATAGTCTTTTAAATGAATTCCACGGCTCTTTACAGCCACCAAAAATGCAAGGCCGAAGCTTACAGCAAAGTTTAAAAATCCAATGCCGGCTACCCCAAAAATAGTGTACCATAATTCTTTCATGCTCACCTGGTGATCAAGCCCCAAAAAACCAATGGCCGTGTTGGCTGCAGAAATGGTGATGTGCCTGATGTCGAAAGGCAAGCCAAAAGTTTTTCCTAAAAAACCTGCCATTCCTAAAAAGAAACCCAAGGAGATATTACCCATTAGTGAACCCAAATTATTTTCTACATAGTGAACAATTTTGTACTGCCGCTTTTCATTAAAACTATTTTTAAACCCTGGCAGATTGCGCAGGCGTTCAGCAATTTTTCCATACACCACATAATTTTCTACATAGCCTGCAATTAATCCACTGGCAAATAAAAAAAAGCCGGTGAAGCAGGCATACAGCCATGCCAGGCTATGAAAAGGTTGCTGATCGGTTAGTAATTGGTGTGCAACGGCGCCCTGAGCAATTTTAACGCCGGTGGCCGCAAAAAAAAGCCACGCTAAAACATACGTTAACGGAAACACGATGATGAGGTTGCCTGTAAAAGAAGCAATTTGTGTGCGGCTTACCTTCCCAATGGTAATGGCAAGGTTTCTTAAATCTGGCTCCTCTCCTATTTTTTGTATGTCTAAAGAACTGGCAACGTTATTAGCGGTGTAAGCCGGTTGCTTGGTGGCCAGTGTAGAGCCGGTGTCCTGTATTAAAATAAAACCCAGCGAATAATTGGTGCTGTATAAAAACCCATGCCAGAAGGGTGCCATGGAAACTTTAACCAGTAAATTTTTTATGATGCCGATGAAAGAAATAATGATGCCACCACCTGCCGCACTTTTAAACATGCTCCAGAATTCTTTACGGGTGGTGCTGATAAATTTTTCACCGGTGCGTCCGCCATGTTCTGCAATCTGGTAGGCCAGGTAGCCGGTATTTTCGCTAAAAAATTCTTTAATAGAATTTTTCCTGTTTTCGTTGTGCACTACGGTTTTAAAATAGGCAACAAACCGTTGTGTGTTAAAAGAATTATCCATGTCCAAAACATCGAGAATAATAAACAACCTGTCTACCTGCTGTTGTAAGCGGGTAATAATAAATGTTTGCGCCAGGCTTGTTCCATAGGCAATCCTCTGCTCCCTTATCCAATGAATGGTTTGGTTGCAATTGTGCAAAGCTTCTGTAATATTTGCCAGCAATATCCTTTGTGTATCTACAGTTCCCACGCTATGGTGCAGGTGCAGGTATTCATTCACCAACCTGTTTTGTTCCAAAAAGGGAAAGATGGCATTTTCAATATTTTCATACCGCTGGGTAATTTCCTTTTCAAGCCCCAGGGTGGTAATGCGGTAACTAAGTATTTGCAGGGAACTCTGTAATTGCTTTATCAATGCAGGCTCCGTCATGTTGATCTGTATACCCAGCACTTCAAAAAACTGCATCCACAAATCGTTATCAACTCCTTCCACCCAAATATGATCCCTTTTTTTATAAAATATCCGGTTAATAACATATAAAAAATTATCCGGTGTTTGCAACTCGGGTAAAATTTTATGCAGCACTTTACCCCTAAGTTCCTGTACAAAACCACGGCTGCTTACAATGCCACTTTCGGTTAATGCATTTACAATATTTGTTTTTAAAAATTGGGTGAGCAGGGCTTTACGCAACGAAAAAAGTGAGCTTCTGTCCTGGCTCATTTGGTATAACAGCGCTTTAAAACGGAGTGTTGCCTGATTAACATCCTTTGCAGTATCCGGCCGTATAGTATCAATTAATTCTACCAAAAAATCAAGACTGCGGTTGGCAGAATGCAGTGGCAATACAATAGCTTGCTGCTTTGCTACCTTCGGCGGTGAATCTTTATTTTTTTTTGATAAGCGCAGCATAGTTGTAGTAAGGGTGATAGATTAGTAACGAAATTATTCATTTTCTAATATATCACAGACAATTTTAATGTTCAAAATGTTGCATCAGTTTAATGCGTTTTCAAATTTCGGCTTATTTTTGCACATACAAACAATGACAACTTACAGCAGTACTAAATTTAAAGAAGAAGTGGATGTACTTACTCAATTAGACGAGTACTGCACCCTTATTGTGTGGAACGACGAAGTGAACAGCTTTGACTGGGTTATTGAAACCCTTGTTGATATATGCGGCCATACCTCAGAACAGGCAGAACAATGCGCTATCATCATTGACAGCAAAGGAAAATATGCCGTTAAAGAAGGCGACTACGATACACTTAAACCTATGTGCGATGCCATTACAGAACGGGGCATTGGCGCTACTATTGAAGTGATTGCAAACTAAGCCCTCGCATTTAAAGGGGTGTTTTGAAGGTGTGTGCTAACCTCTTTCTCGTCTTGCTAATGATGCCTCATTAATGTTTTATTTATTTTTTTGTCCGGGCTTAGCAGCTCAGTTAAACATTGTTGCAACTTGTCCGCTGTGGCGGATCGCCCTCTTTTACTGCATACCATTGGGGAACTTTTATCTAAATGCAGGTGAATTTATTTTTTTATTACCCTATCCTTGTAGTTGGTGGTCAACAAATTTTATCTTTACCCAATGGTTTTACTTAATAATAATTTAATATTCCCTCCTGTTGAAATGGCTACTGAACAAGGCATTCTTGCCTTTGGTGGCGATCTTAGTGTTGAGCGTTTATTGTTAGCTTACCGCAACGGAATTTTTCCCTGGTATAGCGAAGGCGAACCAATTGTTTGGTGGAGCCCCGATCCACGATTTGTATTATTTCCTGAAAAATTGAGAGTGACCAAAAGCATGCAATCTGTATTGAGCAATGGCAGCTTTCGTTTTACCATAAACCGTGCCTTTACATCTGTATTACAAAACTGTAAAACTATTACCCGTAAAGAACAGGAAGGCACCTGGATAACACCTGCTGTACAGCAAGCCTACACGCAGTTGCATCAACTGGGCTATGCACATAGTGCAGAAGCATGGATGAACGGAGAATTGGTGGGTGGATTGTATGGCATAAGATTGGGTAATGTATTTTTTGGTGAAAGCATGTTTAATAAAGTAAGCAATGCCAGCAAGTTTGCTTTTATAAATTATGTACGACAATTGCAAAAAGAAAAAGTAGCATTGATAGATTGCCAGGT
>JANYFT010000186.1 GCA_025359625.1 Ferruginibacter sp. | reverse complement strand
CCATCTCCTTTTGAATAAGCCTGGCTAAGTAATTCCGTCATGCCATACTCTGAATGAATTTTATTTATTTTAAAAGCAGTACATAAGATAGTGTGAACTTCCTGCCGGGTAATTTCTTCCCTGCGGCCCTTCATGCCACCGGTTTCCATAATGATAGTGTGTTGTAAAGGCAGGGGGTATTGTTCTGCAAAGTCAAGCAGGGCAAAAGTTACACCAATTAATAAAGTTTTTTGCTTTTGCTTTTCAAGTTGTAATAAAGTGTGGTGCAGCTTGTCCAGATCATTCAAATAAAAACCGCTTTGCGGATGTTTACTTTGCTGAATTAATTTGTCGGCCATCAGTACCAGCGACGAGTTGTTTCTTTCTAAATAAGAAGGCAGTAAAGCAATGATGCACCAGTCAGCCGCAGCACCATAAAATAAATTAAAGGCGGTGGAAAAACTTTGCTCATATAAACCAATATCTTTTACCAGGTGTTTGCTGTTGATGGTTTGTGTGGTACCACTACTTTCAAAAATAGTAGCTGGTTCAAATTGCGTGGTGGTAATGGTATGTGTTTTAAAAAGTGCAATGGGTAAAAAAGGAATCTTTTTTATAGCATCAATTTTTTCACTATCAATGTGCAGGGCCTGGCAATATTGATGGTAAACGGGGTTTTGCCGGTATTGAAATTGAAAAATAGTCAGGGCTGTTTCGTTAAAGTTTTGTGGAGTTACAGAAAGTAAATTATGTAGGGGGACTATATTTTTAACGGAACTATTCAATTTCTATCATTAAATTTGATGTATAATATACAAAGATGCGTAACACTATTTTAATTGCCCTTGTTAGTTTGGTTATTTTTGGTTGTAAGAAGGATAGTTTTTCAACAACGCCGAGTTTAAAATATAAATCCGTCAATATAAATCAATTGTTCCCGGGGGCGGTAATAAAATTTAAATTGTCTTTTACAGATGCAGAGGGCGACCTGGATTCTATCTATATTGAGAAAGTAAATCCCCGTTGTGCCAAGAGCAGGACGGTTGAAAGATTTTACCTTTCGGATGCTATCGTAAAGCTGAATAGTAAAAATGATGAACTTCTTGTTTCATACGGCTACAGGGTTGATGGCTATCCATTAATAGGCGAGCCCAAATGCGACTTCAATGATACCTGTTACTTTCGTTTTGCCTTGCTGGATAAAGGGAAGCACAAAAGCGATACGGTTAAATCTGAAACCATTGTTATTATAAAACAGTAATTCAAAAACCTGCTGTAATTTTTTCATAAACTTTTAAAAGTATTTGTAGCAACCCAGCAATTTCCTTTAATATTTTATTAGCAGTTTCCCATAAAGCATTCTCATTAATTTTATAATCGCCATGGAGCGGTGCCTGTCTGGTTTTTTTAAACTAACTTCTCCTCAGTATGCCAGCTTTGTAGTTAATTTGTAAAAATTATCTTACATGGCAAAATCAAAAGCAGCAGCAAAACCAAAAGCAGCAAAAAGTATCTTGACGGACCAATCTTATGCGTTCCTGAAAAACTATATCAATAACCCATCTCCCACAGGCTTTGAGAGCAGCGGACAGAAATTATGGTTAGAATACATAAAGCCTTACACGGATACATTTTTTACCGATCCTTATGGCACAGCCGTAGGCGTTATAAATCCAACGGCTGCTTTTAAAGTAGTTATAGAAGCACATGCAGATGAAATAAGCTGGTTTGTAAATTATATTTCTCCCGAAGGTTTAATTTACCTGAAACGCAATGGTGGAGTAGATCACCAGATTGCTCCTTCTATGAGGGTGTTGGTGCATGGAAAAAAAGGTGCAGTAAAAGCCGTGTTCGGCTGGCCTGCCATCCATACCCGTATGGCAACTGCAGATACAAAAGAACCTCAGCCTAAAGTAGATAATTTATTTTTGGATTGTGGTGCCCGTAATAAAAAAGAAGTGGAAGATTTGGGTATTCATATCGGTGCTGTGGCTACCTATGAAGATGGCTACGAAGAACTGGCATACGATTACCTGATTGGCCGTGCATTTGATAACCGCATTGGTGGTTTTATGATTGCCGAAGTTGCCCGGCTATTGCAACAAAATAAAAAGAAATTGCCTTTTGGTTTATACATTGTAAATGCGGTGCAGGAAGAGATTGGCCTGCGTGGGGCAGAAATGATTGCCCGCAGGATCAAGCCGGATATCGCCATCATCACCGATGTAACACACGATACCTCCACACCGATGATCAGTAAGATCATACAAGGCGATACGGTTTGTGGTAAAGGCCCTTCCCTAACATTTGGCCCTGCTGTACACAATAAATTATTAAATGTGGTGCAGGATGTTGCGGCTAAAAATAAAATTCCTGTGCAATTGCATACGGTAAGCCGAAGCACAGGTACCGATACCGATGCATTTGCCTATGCCAATGATGGTTGCCCAAGTGTGCTAATCTCTATGCCACTGCGTTACATGCACACCACAGTGGAAATGCTGCACAAAAGCGACATAGAAAATACCATTAAACTTATTTATGAAACAGTACTGACGTTGACCCCAAAAACTAATTTGAGTTATTTTTAAGGACTTTGTAAAACGGGTTTAAAAGGAAAATAATAAATAACAAAATTAACATTGGATAAGGGGAAATCTCTTGTCCAATGTTCTTCTATTTTTTTATAAACCCTTTCTTCAGGATAGGGAGGCACATTCATTTCCTTCATTGCCCAGTTTTGTATATTTAGTAGTGCGTTACCATTACAAATGTTTAAACTATCTTTTTTATTCAGATAAAAATGAAATTGTTTTGATGTGGTTGAATCTTTTATGCAGATGGCCATATTGGGCAGGGTTGAAGAATAGATATTCCAGGAAAGATAATTATCCCATAAGCCTATAAAATTTAACGCAGGCAAAATACTCCAGCACAATAAAATGATCTTGATACCAACATTGAGTAAAGCAAAATTTTGTGCCGCTGTTTTTTCATTTTTTATAAAAAGAAAATATAAGTATATGATCATGGCAATATTCCAGGGCCATACAATTTTGTTATAGTGTAAACCCATGGGGCCAATCAGCCATAAAATAAAAAGATGCATACCAATCAACATTATTGCGGCTGCTTTTTTTGTTTGGGGAAACAGTATTCCTATGCCGGCAAAGCTTTCAATAACCGGTAAAATATAACCACTGAAATGTATCCATTTGGAAGTATGGACGGAGGCTGTAATTTTAAAAAACCTTTTCAAGATCGTGGTATCCCACAGGCTGGTTAAAAAACTGTCATTAAATTTATGGAGGCCGCTGTAAACGTAAATGGCAGCAAGTATGATTGTAAAGCAGGTAGCAATAGTGGCTGCTTTGTTTTGATTTACTATAAATATAAAAAGGATAAACAGGTATAAATATTCCCAGGGTTGCCAGCGGTTTTGGTCTAAAATGCAGGAGCATAATTCTGACGAAAATAAACTGACCTGGAATATTTTGTTAGTTGGTTTAATTATCAGCAACAGTAATGATAGCACAGACCACAAAAAAAATACCCAATGCACTATTGAAGGAATTTTATCTAAAAAACCGAAAGGTGGAATAACAGGAAATAGTCTTTCTGTTATCCAAATTTTCCATCCAATAATCTTTGCAACCAGCCAAAATATGCAGGTGATAGTTAGCAGTAAGTGTACCTGGCTTACTTGTGTTGCGACTTGTTTTTTATCGGCATTAAATAAAATCAAAACCTTCCCACAATTTTAAAATTTACCAACCTTGGCGTTAGCCTGTTGGGGATGCTATAGACCGTATTGGAAAAATCTTTTATTAATTGGTAAGAGATCGTATTGGGCCGGTCAATTAAATTAAACACTTCAAAACTGGCCCAGATATTTTCAAAATCTTTGAAGGGGCTATGGCTCCTTCGTTTATTTTTTTCGCTCAACAATAAGGCACTAAAGCCAATATCCACCCTTAGGTACGGATCAATGATCAATGCATTTCTATACCGGGCGTTGTTAGGAATATTGTACGGCATATTGCTGCCGTAGATCATATTCAAATGCACTTTAAAATTTTTATTGGTAGACAAATAATCCTGTAAAAATAAACCCACCGTTATTAGCCTGTCCGTTGGGCGCCTTACCCAGCCTACATCCTGGCGAATACTATCAACCGGTACCTGGTCCTGCGTTTTTGAAGTTATCGTTTCTCCGGCAGTGTTTAAATAATTATAATAATGATCACCTTCAATATTTTCTTTTGTTCGCATCAGGCCAATACTCAACCATCTTTCCGCATCTTTTATCAGTTCGCCATACAACCTTGTCTCTATACCATACGCATAAGCTTTTGCATTGTTGCTGCCGCTATACCGGATACGCACATTATCTATATCATAAGGGATCACATCTTTTAAATTTTTATAGTAGGCTTCTGTTGTTATGCGGAATGGCTTTTCGCCGGATATAAAATTATAATCCATACCTGCAACAACCTGGTAACTTTTTTGTGCTTTTATACCAGTATTCAAACTGCCATCATACCTTCTTAATTCCCTGTAAAACGGGGGCTGGTCGTAAATACCTGCAGCCAGTTTAAACACCATATCTTTTTTCCAGTTGGGTTTTATACTTACCTGTGCCCGTGGGCTTATCAAAAATTCTTTGTTCAGCGAATTGTAATTGTAACGGATGCCGCCCTGCAGCGTAACAGATTTTTTACTGTTTACAAAATTAATATTGTCCTGCAGATAACCACTGTATTTTTGAATGGTAAGGTTAGCCGTGCTGTTTAAAAAACTGCTAAGGTTATTTGTGTTTACGGGTAAGGAATAAGCGGCGCTGTCCTGAAATTCCCACTCGTATAATTTATCTGATATTTTCGTTTGTTCTATGCTATTACCAAACTGTATAAAATGTTTGCCTTTGTCGATGCTGCCTTTTACGCCTGCGTTCCATACCGTAATGTCTAATTTGTTGCGGCCATAATTCTGGTAAAAACCGGCACCTAACGGGTTAACAATTTGGCCGTAAGTGCTGCTGGTATTGTCAAAGTCCCTGTCGCCAAATAAGTAGACACTGCCAATATCGAAATTTTCATTTTCTTTATTTTCAAAACGACTCAGCATCCACTTGACCTGTACTTTTTTATTGGGTTGATGTATTGCACTAAAACCAATAAGGCTGGTATTGTAGCCGTCTTTTTCCTGGCCATCAAAAAATATATCCAGTCCAAGGTTAGCTGTAAAAAGCGGAGAAAAAACGGAGGTTGTTTTTTGAGCCGATTGAGGTATCAGCGTAAATTTTGTAGCCGAAAAATTACCCAGCATTTCCAGTTGCCATTTGTCATTTAATTTATAGGTAAGGTAACCCTGTATGTCGGAGGAAGAGGGGATATAAGACCCCTGCGTTTGCTGACTGCTTAGTAAATTCCGGTTGCTTTTATTGCGTACACCAATTAAATAAGTTACCCTGTCTTTTTTTGCTGATCCTTCCAGGTGCATCCCTTGTTCTAACAAACTTATGTATGCCGAGCCGCCAAATGTCTTTGGTTTTTTATATTGGATGTCCAGCACGCTACTCATTTTATCGCCATATTTTGCCTGGAAGCCACCGTTGTAAAAATTTACATTACGGG
>JANYFT010000168.1 GCA_025359625.1 Ferruginibacter sp. | reverse complement strand
CTTCAATTTTAAGGATATTGTTAGAAACTTTTTAAGAAGTGATAGCGTCGGGATAAAATTTTCATTTTATTTTTTAAAATTAAAACCCCCGCAGCGGCTTATTGCTGTTGGGGTTTTGATGAGTTGTTTAGAATTTAGAATTCCAATATTTCAGGTATGGTTAATTTACTGTAAATATTTTTTCGTCTACAGGTTTATTGGTTTCAATTACAGAGAAAATAATTGTTCCCCTGTCAATAGCCTGTGAAAAAGGAAACAGGTAACCTTCATCCGTTTTTTTAAAATCGTTGTAAGTTACTTCCGTATTTTCATCTCCATTGGCGCCTTTTGCAGTAGTGATGGATCTAACAAGATAATTGGTTTTTGTATTTATAAATAATGTAGAAACAACCCCCAATTTATTGGTAATTTTTAGTTTGTACGCCTCTGCTCCATCCACATTTTCTTTACCCAATAGCTCCACCTGACTTCCCTTTTCTTTGTAGTTAAACAATACACCCTGTAAATCTAAAATTCCTTGTGATGATTTTAGCTTTTCTGCTGTAACTTCTTCAGGGCTTGCCTGTCCCATAAAAGGCATAAAATCCCACCCCTTAGTGGTGTTAATTATCTGAAAGCCTTCACCATTACCCGGTACCGAAATATCATTGCGTGAACCCACGCCCTGCACAATAGTAATAGTGAGGTTAACATCGGTTCCCTGTACATTAATGCTGCCAGTTTTCTTCACAGATTTAAGCGTTGCTAGTTTTTCTTTACCCCCAAGTGCGGTTACATATTTATCAACTACTTCGTCTGCTGTTTGGGCTTTAATTGATTGGATACTCAGTATTGCTGCAACTGCAAAAATACCCATTTGTAATTTTTTCATGATGACTTTTTTAAGATTGATTATATTGGTTTTGGTTTAAAAATTATGATTCAACCAGTTGGTTAATTTCTACTTTACTATAACTGATTTCGACAGTGATATTTTCTCTTAAGCGATTAATTTGTATTTCTATGGAATGTGCAAACAATATTCCATCTGCAACTTTGTAATTATTATACCTTGTAAGTATACTTTCATTTTTAACTACACCTGTTTCACTATTTTCAAAAGAAGATTGAACAATTAAAAAATCATTCTTATTAATCCAATAGTAAATTACGTTTCCTTCTTTGGCGGCAAGTTTTAATTTATAACAGGCAACTCCATCAATAACCTCTTTGCCAATCAATACTGCCGTGTGGCCTTTGGCAACATAATTTATTAGCGGTGTTGCAATATCAGTATCAGTTTGCATAGCTGACATAACCTTACTCAACAAGGTAGTATTAATGAAGATATGTTCAGATGCTGCCGAGTTTTTTCCCTGATCTGTTAGCTGCCATTGCTGATTAAATCCTACAGGGTTCAGTTCATTTCGCACAGTAGCAATTTTTATAAAAGATGTAATGCCCATCAATGTTATCATGCCTTCCATATAAATATTTTGGATGGCATCCAGTTTATCAAGGCCGCCCTTTGCACGGATATGTTTTTCAATTATTTCATCAACCGTTTGCCCGCTTGCAAATTGCACTGCCACCAAAAACAAAACAAATATGCCAAACAAAACCAGGTTCTTCATATCAGTGTTTTAAAACGGAAAGATATACTAATATTATGCCACGGATAACATAATTGATAAATGGAAAAAGCAATAAACCAACGGTTAATATGGGGTGCAGAAGAAAGTAAATGGTATTACTTATTTTTAGGTATTTAAATTGTACATTTTTTGAAGTAAAATATTATTATGGAATTTTCTATAAAGGGCAATGTTACAGACATTTTTAATAAAATTATTTTTTATGGCGAAGTAGTGGTTGGTGATGGAAAAATAAAATCCATCAACAAAATTGGTGAAGAAAAAATTGATGAAAAATTTATACTGCCAGGCTTTATAGACAGCCATGTGCATATTGAAAGTTCTATGCTGGTGCCAAGTGAGTTTGCCAGATTGGCTGTAGTGCATGGCACTGTTGCAACAGTAAGTGATCCTCATGAAATAGCTAATGTATGCGGTATGGCCGGAGTTGAGTTTATGATTGCCAATGGAAAAACGGTTCACTTTAAATTTAATTTTGGTGCTCCGAGTTGTGTGCCAGCTACTATTTTTGAAACTGCTGGGGCTGCATTAAACGCAGCAGATGTGGATGTTTTATTGCAAAAACAGGAGATAAAATACCTGAGTGAAATGATGAATTTTCCTGGCGTTTTACACGGGGATGAAGAAGTGATGAAAAAAATAGCATCGGCAAAAAAATACAACAAACCAGTTGATGGGCATGCACCAGGACTTAGGGGCGAAACTGCAAAAAATTATATTGCTGCCGGCATCAGTACCGATCATGAATGTTTTACTGCTGAAGAAGCATTGGATAAATTACAATACGGTATGCAAATTTTAATAAGGGAAGGAAGTGCCGCTAAAAATTTTGAAGCATTGATTGAGCTGATGCATGGACATGCTGACAACATGATGTTTTGCAGCGATGATAAACATCCGGATAGTTTAGTGGAAGGACATATTGATTTGCTGTGTAAAAGGGCTGTTGCCAAAGGCATTGATGTATTTAAAGTGTTACAGGCTGCCTGCATAAATCCTGTATTGCATTATAAATTAGAAGTGGGGTTATTAAGAGCAGGTGATGCGGCAGATTTTATTGTAGTGGAGGATCTTACCCATTTTAGAACCTTGCAAACTTATATTGATGGCGTGCTGGTTGCAGACAGGGGTAAGTCGCTGATCAATGCTGAAAAAGCCGGGCTCATTAATCAATTTGATTGCGCTGAAAAAGTTGAAGCCAATTTTTCAATAAATGATAATGGAGCAAAAGAAATTTTTGTAATTGAAGCCATGGAAGGGCAACTGATCACCAATAAACTAACGGCTACACCAAAGGTGGTTAACCACCAAATAGTTAGTGATGCAGCAAATGATATTTTAAAAATAGTCGTTGTTAACCGTTATAAAAATGCGCCTATAGCAATATCATTTGTAAAGAATTTTGGCTTGCAGCAAGGTGCTATTGCCAGCACCGTGGCACACGACAGCCACAATATTATTGCAGTGGGTGTTGATGATGAAAGCATTTGCCGGGCCGTTAATTTAGTAATTAAGGAACAAGGTGGTGTAAGCGCTGTAACATTTAACGGCTGTAACGATATGGTGTTAGGCTTACCTGTAGCCGGGCTAATGAGCAATGATGACGGTTACACGGTAGCCGCTAATTATACAGCAATTGATACAATGGTAAAAGAGATATTGGGTTCCACATTGGCTGCACCTTTTATGACCTTATCTTTTATGGCACTGCTGGTAATCCCCCATTTAAAACTGAGTGATTTGGGATTGTTTGATGGAGACAGGTTTGGGTTTGTTGGCTGATGAAGCACTTAGTTTTATAAACGATTTGCAAAAGATAGCATCGTTTCTTAAATTTGTTATTATGGTCGTAATGATTATTTTTATTGCAAAAATTGAACGTGGAGGAATTTTTAACTAAATAAAATTTCATACTATGCCTTTACAATATGTTCATGATTTTAATGGGGCTACTACTGCCGTTATTGTACCAATTGAAGAATGGAATAAAAATTCGTATTGCCCATACAGGTAAATTCCGGTATACTATCCTTTTTTATTGATGAGCAACAAAGTATTATTATTATCAGGGCTATTATTTTTGCAGGCAGAAACCCGGATCTTGTAAAAGATAGGATTTGAAAAATTAACGGCTTTACATTTTTTGAAACCGTACTAAAAAATGGGAAATAAATACCTCCACTTTTTTGAATAGAGCTATCCTATTCTTTAATCTTTGCCCCCAACACTTTTATCGTTACACTATCCGTTCCTTTGGGTGCAAAATATTTTGTTTTAAAATCGGCTGACTTACCAGGTGCAATGTTATCATAAACTGTTTCATTGTCTTTTTCCAGCAAAGTACCTGTCTTGCTAAAGAATGATAATTCAAGCTGCACATCTTTATAGGTGCATACTTTGGCAGTGTTGTTCACATTTCCTTTTATAACTGTTTGGCCAAGCAGGTTGTGTTTGTCGTGGCTGTTAACTAATAAAAATGCTACCGGATTTTTCTTTTCCTTTTCCAGTAAAGTTTTGGTGGCCTTTTGATAATTCTCCTTTTCGGTTGCTGCTTCTTTGGCCTTGCTTTTACAGGCTGATAAAAAAATAATGGCGGCTATTGCAATGCTGGCTATCTTTCTCATGTAAAAATTTTATACAATTAAAATAAATATTACTGAAATAGTTTGTTAAAATAAAATACGTTGAAGGCAAAAGGGTGAAAACCAGTTCAATTGTTCTTGAAATTTATAATTGCTTTCACCCCTTTGTTTTTTGCTTTAAGCCTTTAGCGTTTTGCCTTTCTACGATCCGGTTCCTAACCACAACGCACCGCCGATGCTGTTTTGCGCAGCACCAGTTACCGATGATAATACATTTACTTCTTCTCGCCAGCGTAATACGCCCATCAAAGCCATTATCAAAGCTTCCTTGTATTGTATCAATTGTTCGCCCGGAATTACAATTATGATTTCTTCTTCGCTTAGTAAATCGGTTAACCTTTCTATTAAAAATGTATTGAAAGCTCCACCACCAGTTACCAGCATTTTTTTATTTGCAGCCGTTTGTTCATAAATAATAATAGCTGCTTTTATTTGCAGGGCAATATGCTCTGCATAAGTGCTTAAAGCATCTTCAACAGATAGGCCGGCATTTTCTATAAGGGGATAAATTACTGAGGTGCCAAATTCATTGCCCAATGATTTAGGTGCAGATCGTTTATAAAAATCAAGCGCATTTAATTGCTTTAATAAATGGTCGTCCACTTTTCCTGAAGATGCTATCCTGCCTCCTTCATCATAGGGCAAACCTTTTCTTCCGGCCAGCATATTTAAAATTTTGTTAGCTGCACAAACATCAAATGCTTTATAATTGTCAGCTTCATTGAGAGAAATATTGGCTATGCCGCCAATGTTTAAAAAGTATTGATATTCTCCCAGTAATAATTTTTCGCCAATCGGTACTATTGGTGCTCCCTGTCCGCCAAAAGCCACATCCAAACTGCGCAGGTCGCTTACTACCGGCAATCGGGTAACGGCAGCAATAGCAGCGCCGTCGCCCAATTGTGCGGTCATTTTTTTATTGGGTAAATGAAAGGTTGTGTGCCCGTGAGAAGCAATCAGGTTAACCCGATGGTGCAAATTATTTTTCGTTATAAATTCATTGATTGCTTTGCCGATATAATGTCCATAATCTGTATGAAGCAGTTGATAATCCAGTGCAGAAAGATCAACTGCGGTTAACAACCTTTCTCTCCATTCATCCGGATATTCCAAACATTCCGTTGCTATAATTTCATACCTCCATTTACCGCCGGTTTCTGTCAGCTCAGTAAAAGCTATATCCAAACCATCCATTGAACTGCCACTCATTATACCAATTGCCCTGTAAATCATGTTTTTTGAAATTTTAATTCCTACTTTTACAAGATAGGCTGGAGGTGCAATTTCAAATTTCAAATTCAAAGTTTCAAAAATTATATTCATGGTAATTAATCTCAGCGACCAACATTCTTTGTTAAGCAATTGGGTTAGCGAATTAAGAGATATAGAAATCCAAAATGACAGGATGCGTTTTCGCAAAAACCTGGAACGTATTGGAGAAGTGGCTGCCTATGAAATAAGTAAAACATTAGCCTGGGAAGATAAGGAAATTACCACGCCATTAGGTATTGCCAATTGCAAAGTGCTTCAATCGCAACCGGTACTGGCCACTATTTTACGGGCCGGCCTTGGCATGCATAACGGGTTGCTGAATTATTTTGATAAGGGAGAGAATGCCTTTATCAGTGCTTATAGAAAACACCACCCGGATGGCACTTTTGAGATTAGTATAGAATATATGAGCTGTCCTGAAATAGATGGAAAAGTTGTAATCATAAGTGATCCCATGATTGCTACAGGAGCATCTTTGGTTAAGGCCATGCAATACCTGAAAGGAGAAGGCGTTATTAAGGAAATACACATTGTGTGCGCTATTGCCTGCACCGTAGGTATTGAGTATATTTTTAGAGAACAACCTACAGCTACTATCTGGTGTGGGGATATTGATGATGAAATTACTGCAAAAGGATATATAGTACCCGGTTTAGGCGATGCCGGCGATTTAGCCTATGGACAAAAAATGCAATTTTAATATTAGTGTACAGCAGAAAAAGATTTTATTTACACATAGATTGAAATGGCATAATGAAAAACAATATCTTCATTTTATTAAGGAATTATCATCAATAAAAATTTTGGCTAATAAACTTTTACCAACGCGATTGCTGCTATTTACTGCAAATCCTTATCTTTAATATTCTGAATTATATTTCACAATGAGAAAATTAGTCTTAATTACCTGTACACTACTGTTTACTGTTTTAGTTAAAGCACAGGATCCCCATTTTTCGCAATTTTTTTCTTCACCACTTACATTGAACCCTGCTTTTACCGGTAAGTTTGACGGTCAATGGCGCATAGCCGCCAATCACAGGGATCAATGGCCATCTATACCCAAGGCTTACGTAACTACCAGTGCTTCCATAGATTTTGGTATCTTAAAAAATAAAATATCCACAGGTGATGTATTTGGTATTGGTATTTCGGGCTTAAGCGATCAAAGTGCAGATGCTGCATTAAAGTTAAATTATGGTGCTCTTTCTATGAGTTATCATAAGGCATTGGATGAAGATGGATACAATACTATTGGCGCAGGATTTCAGGCCACATATACCAGTGCTATATTGGATTTTAGTAAATTAACTTTTGAAGACCAGTTAACACAAAATGGTTTTACCGGCCAAACTGCAGAGACTTTAAATAACGGAAGCAATCAAAATTATTTTGATGTAAATGCCGGCCTATTGTTTTCAGGTTCCAGCGATGGAATCAATAATTATTATTTGGGAACTTCGCTTTATCATATCAATAAACCAAGTTTAAGTTTTATTGATAAAACCTGGAATTTATCTTCCCGTTTAACTGTGCATGGAGGTGGCTCATTTCCAATTGGCGGTAATCTTTCCGTTTCTACTTCAGCCATTTTTCAATTACAAAACAAAGCAACCGAAACAGTATTTGGCGGAGCCTTAGCAGCTAATGTTAATGGAGATGACGCAAACCCTACCAGCGTATATATTGGTTCCTGGTTTCGTTTTGGCGATGCCCTGATTCCTTATATTGGTATTGAGATTAACGGCTTGCGCATTGGCGCCAGTTATGATATTAATACCAGCAAACTTAAAGCTGCTACTGCCAGCAGGGGCGGTTCCGAGTTTTCTCTTATTTATATAAAAAGGCCATCTACTAATACAAAAGGCATTCCTTGTCCCAAGTTTTAATGAAATAATTATATTATAAAAAAAGGAAGTGATTGCTCCCTTTTTTTTGTGCCTTAAAATAAGTAGCTTTTTTCCTGGGTTAAATAATTACTTTGGCCTTCCACTCACATACTTATTTCCCTTTACATAAAAGCGATAAAGTAATAACGCATCAGTCCCGGCATAGTCTACTCCTATCCGTTTGCTGTTGCCAATATCGTTTTTATTAATTGTGCAATCATCTGATGAAATATAAATTGTATCTCCCAATAAATTAATACCCGAGTTTATTTTGGAAATCCCTAAAGCTTTACCAACATTGCCGGGCCCTTTTGTTAATGTATGATCGGGTTTATTCTTACCTGCTCTTGCCAGCATGATATCAACACCTTCCAGGGGTTCTACCGCCCTTATTAAAACCGCATCCGGTATTTCTTTTTTATTGGTAACCACATTAAACATCTGATGGATACCATAACAAATATAAACGTAAGCTGTTCCTGCATTTGCATACATGTGGCCGTTACGTGCAGTACGTTTTCCACCATAAGCATGTGATGCTTTATCGGTGATGCCACCATATGCTTCCGTTTCTACAATTCGTCCGCTGGTTATTATGCCATCAATATTTGAATGGATTATTTTTCCTAATAATTCACGGGCAATCAGGACCACATTTTTACGTTCATAAAAATCAATCGTTAACTTCTTCAACTTATCTGTACTTTTAAATACAAAATTAGTTTTCACTTTTTTGTTTTCAATTTTTTGTTTATTCAAATGCTGGTATTTTAGGATGCCGCTTCCATCAACACCAAACCAAACACACTCAACCAAAAACCATTAACTATGAACAATTCACTATGTTAAAAGATATTATCATTGCTATACAATCCTACGTGGAAGCCCACCGCTTTATTGCAAAACACCGTTTATGGAAATGGATATTTATACCAGGAATCCTTTATGCCCTTCTGTTTTGTGCAGGCATCTATCTTTTTTGGATCAGCAGTGGTGAGGCTATTGACTCTCTTTTTTCCATCACCGGATTAAAAAATTGGATATACACTGTACAGGGAAGCTGGCTTAAATTCCTGTTCATCTTCGGTCAGGTTATACTACAACTGGTGCTGCTTTTATTTTACTTTTCTTTATTTAAATATCTTTTTTTAATTATCGGTTCTCCTTTGTTTGCTTATTTAAGCGAAAAAACAGAAGCCATCATGGAGGGTAGAGATTTCCCTTTTAGTTTTTCGCAATTACTCCAGGACATTGCCCGTGGTGTAAAATTAGCTTTACGCAATGCCCTGTGGCAAACCGTATATACTTTATCTATTTTAATATTATCCTTTATCCCTTTGGTAGGATGGTTTACACCATTGATAGCATTGATTATAGAATGTTACTATCTTGGCTTTGCCATGCTGGATTATAGTTGCGAAAGAAATAAATTATCTACTTCCCAAAGCATTGAATTTATTGGCAAGCACAAGGGCCTGGCTGTTGGTAATGGTATTGTTTTTTACCTGATGCACACGGTTATTATTGTTGGATGGGTATTGGCCCCCAGTTATGCAGTTGTTGCCGCTACCATTAGTTTTTATAAAACAAAGACGACTAAATTATGACCCCTGTAATTTATTTAATCCCTTCTGTATTGGATGAAACGGCTACCAATACTATACCCCCTTATATTATTAATGCTGTTAAAGATTGCCAGGTAATTTTTGCAGAAAACGAACGGACAGCAAGACGTTTTTTAAAAAGCATTTGCAAAGAAATTGTAATTGACGACTATGAATGGTTTACGATTCATAAAGCCGAAGAAGAACAAAAAAAAAGTTTCAGGCAAAAGATAAAAGAGAATAAAAATATTGCTATCATCAGTGAAGCAGGATGCCCTGGCATTGCAGACCCTGGGCAGATTTTGATTGAGCTGGCCCAGCAAATGAATGTTACTGTAAAACCTTTGGTAGGGCCAAGTTCCCTTTTGCTGGCATTGATGGCAAGTGGTATGAACGGGCAGCAGTTTGAATTTGTCGGTTACCTTCCCATTGATAATTTTGAAAGGATAAAAGCCATTAAGGAATTGGAGCTTACCTCTCAAAAAAAACACAGTTCTATAATTTTTATTGAAACACCTTATCGGAATAACCAACTGATTGAAACCATTTTAAAAACCTGTAAGCCAACCACAAAAATTTGTATTGCGGCAGAACTAACCGGCGCTAACGAATATGTAAAAACTAAAACAGTAGCTGACTGGAAAAATGAAAAAACCGACTTTCATAAAAAGCCGGTTATATTTTTATTATATGCCTAAGTTGTTTATTTAATTTCTTGCTCCACTTCGTCTACAATATATTCCGTGTCGCCACGCCAGGGCAGGGTCCCATTTTTTTGCAGATAATGTACCTTCACATTTTTTCCTTCATACACTTGTAATTTCTTTGCAACACTATCAGCAGCTACAGAAAAATAAAATTTTTCAGAGGCGAGGGCAACATTATTAGTGGACGCTATACTGCTTAGTACCATTTCACCTTCGTATGTTTTAAAAATTGTTCCTTTACGAGAAAGTTTTTGCAACAAGCCTGTACGATTTCCATCGCTATATGTAAAATAATATTTCCACCAAAAAAATACGCAAAATATTAAAATGCAAATAACTAACAACCATCGCAAAAATTTTTTAAACCCACTTGCTCCTTTTTTTTGTTGTAACTCCATCGATTTAATATTTTCCATAAATAGTTTTTTGTAAGTTACTTATAATCCATATTTATCAACCAAATAAATCAAGACAGCCATGTATAACGCTCCAAGATGCAACTCTTTTTAGTTACATTTTCAAACACATATTACCTGCATGATGTACATAAAAATAACACTTACTATCGGGATTTAACAACTAAGGCTGTGCCATCTTTTATAGTGCTTGTGGCGAACCAGATAATCTAGCTCGAATCTTTTTACAAAGAAACTGCAATTTATCATAAGCCTGCCCATCGGTCCCTACCTAATCGGCAATTCTTTTTATAACAATACAATCTTCTGTTTGTACAGCATAAAAAAAATGACAGAAAACAATAACAACAGGAATAATTTTTTTAATCATTTTTTATTTGAGTTGACAAACTTGCTGATTTTGCGGTAATACAAATCCAGGGAATAATTTTATAATAAAAAAATTGCATGGCTGATATTTGCCGCACTAAAAACTATTGTCAATACCTGCTTACCCGCCAAATCCATGGTTACAAACAACCCTGCCATAAAATGACATTTTTATAATACATGAATGGAACAGGGTATCTGTAATAAATCGGTAAATTGCGCAGGAATAAAAAAAATGATGCTAAAAATATAATGTATGAATATTGCGATTGTTTGCTACCCAACGTTTGGCGGAAGCGGTGTATTGGCAACAGAGTTAGGAAAAGCATTGGCTGATAAGGGACATGATATACACTTTATTACTTACCAGCAGCCAGTCAGGTTAAGTCATTTTCACACCAATATATTTTACCATGAAGTAAGGGTACCTACCTATCCGTTGTTTGACTATCCTCCTTATGAAACTGCGCTTTCATCTACCATGGTGGATGTGATCACCAATAATAACATCCAGTTACTGCATGTGCATTATGCCATACCACATGCCTCTGCGGCTTACATGGCTAAACAAATTTTAGCTAAACAGGGTAAACATATTCCGGTAATTACCACTTTACATGGAACAGATATTACGCTGGTAGGAAGGGATAAAACCTACCGCCCTGTTGTAACTTTTTCAATGAACGAAAGTGATATACTCACTGCGGTTTCAGAGAACCTGAAAGAAGAGACCTACAAAAATTTTGATATCGAAAAAAATATTGAAGTCATTCACAACTTTGTAGATGTAAAACGCTTTAACAGAAAACCAGTTGATGCATTTAAAAAACTGATTGCACCCAATGGTGAAAAAATAATTGTGCATGCCAGCAATTTTAGAAAGGTTAAAAGAGTGGATGATGTAGTAAAAGCTTTTTTATTGATCAATGAAAAAATACCTTCTAAATTATTGTTACTGGGTGATGGCCCCGAACGCACGCCCATTGAGGCAGCAGCAAGGGACAGCAATGCCTGTGATGCGATTAAATTTTTAGGCAAACAGGAACAGATGGAAGATATATTGCCCATTGCCGATTTGTTTTTATTAACCAGCGAATATGAAAGCTTTGGCCTGGCAGCACTGGAAGCGATGGCTGCTGAAGTACCGGTAATATCCACCAATGCAGGCGGATTACCTGAGATAATAATTAATGGGGATTGTGGCTACATGAGCAATGTGGGCGATGTGGAAGACATGAGTAAAAATGCGATACTCATTTTAAAAGATAAAGAAATCCATAATCGTTTTAAAGCAAATGCCTTAACCCAGGCTAAAAGATTTGACATCGAAAATATAGTGCCCAAATATGAAAAATTATACCAGGAATTGATTAATAATTAGCGGCGCCTTAGCCAGCTTTCAGGATTTAGGTCACTCTTTTCGTTTTCTATTATCAAATCCATGGCACCTATTCCATCTAAATTAGCGGCAACTTTTCCTATCACCTGCCCTGTTTGTACTGTTTGCCCTTTGCTTAAATTTACACCTGATAAATTACTGTAACCGGTAAAATAACTGCCATGTTTTACCACAACCATCTGTACATCATCGTAATTATTTACCAGCACTACTTCTCCACCAAAAATTATTTTTACAGGTGTGCCAATATCACAACCAATAGATATACCCTCACTTACAATAGTGACATCACCTACCTTATTAGGCCCATAATGTAGCAAAGTATATCCTTTATCAACTGGCCATGGAAGCAACCCTTTATTTTTTATAAAGTTTTCGTTTAAGGTTATTGCTGCATTTGTATTTAATAATTCACTTCCCTGGTTAATGGGTGCAGCAATCGTTTTTCTTGGCGCTTTTGTTACGTTCCTTGTATTGGCATTGTCGGGGCTATTATTAACGGTATTATTTTTGGCTGCTTTTAACTCAGCCTCCCTGGTTTTTCGTTCTTCATTTGCTTTGGCTGCAGTTGCCCTCTTTGCCTCTTCAATTGCCCTTCTGATAGCTGCAGTGATAGCATTACTTACTTTCAGCATCTGCTTTTTCTTAGCGGCTACCTGGTTATTCAGTTCTTTTCCCTGCGCTTTTAGTTGCTTAACTACCTGGTTCTTTTCTTCCTGCTGGTTTTGCAATATGTTAGCTTCTTTGCCTTGTATCTGCAAAACTGCACTTTTTCTTTTCTTGGTGCCGCTTAATTCATTAATGCGGTTTCTTAACAGTTCCTGGGTACGCAAAATATTTTCACCCTGCATCTCCCGATAATTTCTATAACTCTTTAAATATGTAATTCTTTTTATAGCATCATTAAAACTAGAGGCTGAAAATATAAAATTTAAAAAGTCGGAGTTACTTCTATTTTTATAAGAATAGATCATACTTTTAGCATAATCCTGTTTGAGTGTATCAAGCAACAGTTGCATTTTATTAATGTCATGCTGAGACTTAATCATGGTATTATCCAACAAATTGATATCACGGCTAATGTTGTCAATTACATTTTCCTGTAAGCTTAATTTTTTATTGATCAATGCCAGTGAACTGATATTTTCTTTGGTTGTTTTTCTGTTTTTGTTAAGCAGGTCCTGTGTTTCCTCTATTTCTCTTTTTAATTGCTGGCGCTGCTTTTCAAGATCCTGCTGCTCTTTGGTAGCAATGGATTGGGCAATAGTACTTACACTAAAAATGAATATTGAAAGAAAGGTTACAACGATTTTTATCATGTGCTGAATTTACCGGGATAAACAAAAATACAATTCAGTATGCTATTAACTTTATCAATAAAGCTAACAGTGGTGCTTAATTGCAAATAACGCCTACTTGCGTTTATAATTTTTAGGGATGGTAAAAATAATTGACAAATCTTTGTTAAACTCCCACTGTTTGAAATTTAATTGTATGTCTAATTTATTTTTTTCAGAAACAGTTATTTCGCGGTAGGTTGAAAAATTGATTCCATTATTATTTTCAAAATTACTATAGGTTATATCTGCTGTTCTATTACGGGCAATGTTTGTATCATCTAATTTACTATGCACCAAAAAATGATTGCCTTTGTCAATGGTGAGTAAGTTCTTAAAATATTTTCCAAGGGTGGCCAATAATATTCTTGATTCTGTTTCTTTGTATGAGACAACACTATCTTCAAAAAAAATAGGATTGCCTATCAGTAAATTTTGCAATGTTCTAAAATCAAATGGAATTTCAGTTACTTCCTGCAAATAATCTATGGAACGGTATTGTACCTGCTTATTAATTTTATCTATCACAAAAACACTGTCTTTATTTATAAGTGCTCTAAAGGCTTCTATATTAAAAACGGTGGCATAACCAGATACCCATATAAGGCTGTCTTTTAGAATTCTTACATAAACAGTTATATTTGGCTGGTTGCCTTTACCATTCTGGTAATCAACTTTTATTTTAGCTGAAAATGTTTTAAAATCATTTTCTTTACTGTGCACATCTGCCAATGCATGCTTAATCACCAAAATTGAATCTTCAGCCGATGAATTAGTAATGCATAGTGATACGGTATCTTTTTTAGCAACGGCAGCCTGTATTTTTTTAGCTGTTCTGCAACTGCTTACTGATATTGCTACAACTAACGAAAAAAAAACAACACGCAGTTTTACATGGTTACTTATACTGAATTTCATTTGTAAATTGTTTTTATTGTTTACCTGTATGTCCAAAACCACCCTCGCCCCTTACAGTTGTATTCAATTGCTGTACCAATAACAAGGCGGCTTTTGTAACCGGGGATATAATCATTTGAGCAATGCGGTCTGCCGGGTAGATTGTTTGCGCCTCTTTACTAAGATTGATAAGAATCACTTTTAATTCGCCCCTGTAATCACTGTCAATAGTGCCAGGAGTATTTAAACAAGTTATACCCTGTTTTATTGCGAGCCCACTTCTCGGCCTTATCTGCGCTTCATATCCATCGGGAAGTTCAATAAACAAACCGGTGGGTATTAAAACACGTTCTAAAGATTGGAGCACCACGGCTTGTTGCAGGTGGGCCCGAATGTCCATGCCAGCAGAGCCTGCAGTTGCATAAGCAGGTAATTCATTGGCAGACTGGTTGATTATATTAACAGGTATATTTTGCATGGCTGCAAAGGTAATGATGTGAAAAAGATTTAAAACAGTTAGATAAATTTAAATAGCGTGGCTTTAATTTATTTTTTGTAATAAAATAGTGGCATAAGCTACCAATCCTTCTTCCCGGCCTACAAAGCCCATTTTTTCTGTTGTAGTGGCTTTAACAGAAACATCACTTATCTGAAGAAAAAGTATGTTGGCAATTACCTGCTGCATTTGGGGTATGTAGTCCTTTATTTTGGGTGCCTGCAGGCAAAGGCTACTATCAATATTTACAATGCTATAACCTGCATTTTTAATTAACTCAAAACACTTATGCAACAATATCTTGCTGTCAATATCCTTTAAAGAATTATCGGTATCTGGAAAATGAATACCAATATCTCCAAGACAAGCCGCCCCCAGCATAGCATCGCAAATAGCATGTAATAATACATCGGCATCACTGTGGCCTAAAGCCCCTTTATGGTGAGCAATTTTTACCCCTCCCAACCAAAACTCCCTGTCTGTGACCAATTGATGAAAATCAATACCAAAGCCAATGCGCAAACCCATCGTGTAATGTTTTACAGTGAAAAATAAGCGCAAATGTACGATAGTAATAAAACAAAAAGCGCTCTCCAATAAGGCAGAACACTTTTCATCAAAAATTTATATTTATTATTTAGCAGGAGTATCAGCAAAGTCAAACACAAGGCTAAACCGTAAAGTGTTTGATAAAGGATTGCGGTTAACACCATTACCAGAAGGTAAAAGATACGAAAAGTTTAAACCAAACATTTCATATTTTAAACCTGCACCTAATGTGAAATATTTTCTGTTTCCCTTAGCAGGATTTTCGTAAAAATAACCTGCTCTTAAAGCAAACTGATTTTGATACCAAAACTCTGTGCCCAATGAGGCTTGAAATTCTTTCAGTTCTTCTGAAAAACCGCCTGGTGCATCGCCAAATGAACTGAACCAACTACCAACAACTCCCTGGTTACGGTATTTTTGTAACCCGCTACTATCACCAATTGATGGCGGGGTAGGCACCATTAATTTGTGAAGGTCTAACCCAAAAGTAATCTTGCTATTTTCATCAAATACTTTTGTGTAAGCAACACCTAAGCCTAAGTTGGCCGGTATATAATCTTTTTGTGTAGCATCGTTGGTATAGGAAATTTTAGCACCAAGATTGCTTAGGGTAATTCCATAATTTAAACCAGAGCCATTATCTTTTACGCCTGTATGAAACAAACTTAAATCGGCAGCAACGGAGGTCCCGGGCTTATAAATGGTTCCGCTGTTATTTGGGTCGCCGCTTGCCAAACTTGAATTAATATAACGGAGCGTAATCCCTATTCCCAATTTATCAGATAGCTTTCTGGAATAGCCTGCATCTAAGGCAAATTCACGTGGCCTGTACTGCCCTAATTCACTACCATTATTATCGGTAAACTGAATATTGCCCAAACTGAAATACCTTAAAGATCCGGATATAGCCTGCAATTCATCTATTTTATAAAATCCGGATAAAGCCGCTAAATAAACATCGTTTATATCAAGGCCTTTTAGCCATGGAGTATAGGTTAAAGAAATACCACCTTTATTTGTATTAAAAGGGGTTTTAGCAAGATTCCAAAAAGCAGCATTAGCATCAGGAGAAGTTGCTACACCGAGGTCACCCATACCACCTGCACGGGCATCAGGGGATATCCGCAAAAATGGTACTGCAGAGGTAACCACATTTATAGGATCTGTTTGCTGTGCATTCACCACACTGGTAATACTTCCCAGTAATAAAACTATGGCAGTTAATTTAATTGTCGCTTTTTTCATTCGTAATTTTTGTCTTGTTAGGTAGACATGCATTCAATAAGCGTGGAATTTTTTGGGGTATATAATATTAAACTAGAAAAATGACTTTAAGGTTACCGGCGATTAAATTGTATTCATCTCATTTTGTGAAATTAGAAGATTTTTTTCAATCAACCGCATAAGCAAACGCTTAAAAAGCAATTTTCTAAAATTTTTTATAGCTGGTTACATTAATATGGTGCATAAACGATTTAAAACGCTGCATTATTGTATATAAATTCTCTCATTAAAAACGATTTTAATAATGAATAATGCTAGTTTTTTACAAATTTGGTATATGATATAATAACCTTTTGAATATATATTTATTAGTGGAATAAATTTTGTGAGTTTTCTATTTATAAAAATATAAAAAATTGAATGGTCTATATACTATTATATAACGATCGCCCGTTTGCTTATTATGATTTTCCTGGCTGCTAAGGTTTTGGTAAAAAAAGTAAATTAAAACATCGTGGAAGTCTATATCGGCTAAAATATTTATATTCGCATTTGATTCCCATATACAATAATAAAGAAAACCTTTCGTTAAATAATTTGCAAAACGAACGCACATGCATAAAACATTTTCTGGTAAAAGTTTAGTTATCCTGGCAGCAGTAGCTCTGTCATTGGGCGCTTGTAAAAGTGGAGGCTCATTCGGTGGTAAGAAAAAGAATTCATCTTCAGTAACCGGCTGGAATTATGATGATAAGAACATGGGTAACTACCATGTAGCTAAAATGAAATATCCAAAGGCCGGCCCAGGGTTGGTTTTTGTACAGGGCGGTACTTTTGTAATGGGTGCAAAAGATGAAGATGTAATGGGAGACTGGAATAATATTCCACGCCGCATCACCGTTCCCTCTTTTTTTATTGATGAAACTGAAGTAGCCAATGTACATTACCGTGAATATATCTACTGGCTGGAAAATACTTTTAGCGGTGATACCGCTGTTATGGCAAAAGCTTTGCCTGATACGCTTTGCTGGCGTGAGGAACTGGCTTACAATGAGCCTTACGTAGAATATTATTTCAGGTATCCCGCTTATAATTATTACCCGGTTGTGGGTGTTTCCTGGCAGCAGGCACATGATTTCTGCATTTGGAGAACAGATAGGGTAAATGAGTTAACCCTTTTACAAAAAGGATATCTTAAAAAAGATTTTGCTAAAAAAGAAATGAAGGGTGGCGGAGGAGACGGGTCGTTTAATACGGAGACATATTTAATGAACCCCGAGTTGATACAAGGCAGGACAAAACCAAAAAAATCTGAATTAAAAGACGTTAGTGGCAAACCACGGGCAACAGTTAAAATGGAAGATGGCATACTAAATATGGGTTACCGTTTGCCAACAGAAGCGGAGTGGGAATATGCTGCTTACGGATTACTCGATCAAAATCCTAACCCACGTAAAAAAGAAGGCAAAAGTGGTGAAGAGTTAATATCTAATCAACAAATTTATTCATGGAGTAAGAATCCTAATGGCTTACGAGACAATCGCAGGGGAAGTTGGCAGGGAAAGTTTTTAGCCAACTTTAAACGCGGCAGTGGTGATAATATGGGTGTGGCCGGTGGCTTAAATGATCGTTCTGCAATCCCTGGGAATATTAAAGCTTTTTATCCCAACTCGTTTGGTTTATATAATATGAGTGGTAATGTGGCAGAATGGGTGCAGGATGTATACAGGCCGTCAACCCCTACAGATGGGGAAGATTTCAATTATTTTAGAGGTAATAAATTTGAAAAATATTATAAAAACAGCAGCGGCGAGTTTGAAAGAGATTCTCTGGGACACCTTAAAAAAACAAGTGTTAGTGATGAGGATGTAAAAAACCGCCGTAATTATCAACACAATAATTTGGTAGGCCACCTTGATGGCGATTCCAGCAGCGGTGCCTATTATCAATACGGAGTTACTACTTTAATCAGTGATAAATCAAGGGTATTTAAAGGTGGAAGTTGGAACGACAGGCCTTATTGGTTATCACCAGGTGCCCGCAGATTTTTAGAAGAGGACCAATCATCCAGTACTGTTGGTTTTCGTTGTGCCCAAACTTATATGGGCTCACCTGAAGGTGCCGGCTTTAAAGAAGGTAATATTTTTGGAAAGCGCAAACAAAATTCAAGAAAGAAACAATAAAAATTTAAGTAACGTATAAGCAAGCCCTTCACCATTTTGGTTGAAGGGCTTTTTACTACCCCCTATTAATTACCTGAAGATAATTGGTGACTGAATTTACCATGCATCGATTTTAAAACATCTCATTAATAAATTGCCGTCTTTTGTTATTGCTGACAATTTGTTCTCCCCTATTTTTGATACATGGAAATACTTGATTTATATACTATTTTTTTGAAGCATCCATCTATTCAGACAGACACCAGGAAATTACAACCCGGAGATCTTTTTTTTGCTTTAAAAGGCCCAAATTTTAATGGTAATAAATTTGCCCGGCAGGCTCTTGATACCGGTGCAGCATTTGTAATAATTGACGAAACTGCAGGCTTTGAAGATAACAGGTTAATAAGCACTGACAATGTATTACAAACACTGCAGCAACTGGCAAAATATCATCGTCAACAATTTACAATCCCTTTTATCGCCATCACAGGCAGCAATGGCAAAACCACCACCAAAGAATTAATACACGAAGTATTATCCACCGTTTATAAAACCTATACTACCAACGGAAATCTGAATAATCATATCGGCATACCCCTTACTATTTTATCTGTACAAAAAAACGCTGAAATAGCCGTGATAGAAATGGGAGCCAATCATCAAAAAGAAATTGAAAGTTATTGCGCTTATACCTTGCCAACTCATGGCATTATTACTAATTGCGGCAAAGCCCATTTAGAAGGTTTTGGCGGAATAGAAGGTGTACAAAAAGGCAAAGGAGAATTGTATGACTACTTAAGAACTAATAATGGAACGGCTTTTATAATGATTGATTATGCTTATTTAAAAGAGATGAGTAAAGGCATTAGCAAAATTAAAACTTATGGAACTCAAGATGCAGAGATTACAGGGATCGTAAGTGCACGCAATGAATTTTTAGAAGTGCAAATGACAAAGGGAGCAAGCTTCAAAAATATTACAACCCATTTGGTAGGCGCATATAATTTGCCCAATGTACTTGCAGCCGTGGCTGTTGGTAAATATTTTAATGTGGCAGAAGAAAAAATAAAAAATGCTTTAGAGCAATACATACCTTCCAACAGCCGCTCCCAGATGATAGAAAAAAATGGCAATAAAATAATTTTAGATGCCTACAATGCCAACCCAAGCAGCATGAAGGCGGCCATAGAAAATTTTGCAGGTATGGAAGGCCAAAAAAAAATACTACTATTAGGCGGTATGATGGAAATGGGTGATGAAAGCTTGGCGGAACATAAAGCAATCATTGATTTGATTGCAAGATATACCTGGGAAAAGGTTGTACTTGTGGGCGGCGATTTTAATAAAATAACACACCCCTACCTGTATTTTAATAACTCAACAGCAGCAAAAAAATGGTTGCAATTACAGCATATAGAAAATACCATGTTATTAGTAAAAGGGTCTCGTAGTATGCAAATGGAAAAAGTGATGGAGTAAAATTACAATGCGCTATCAAGCCGCATCTGTAAATCAGCTTCCGTCTTAATCAATACATCCCTTACTTTACTGCCTTGGTTAGGCCCAACAACACCAGCAGCTTCCAGCTGATCCATTAACCTGCCGGCACGGTTATAACCCAGTTTCATTCTGCGTTGCAACAGCGAAGTACTACCACTTTGGCTGGCTACAATTAAACGGGCTGCATCTTCAAAAAGGGAGTCTTTATCATTAAGGTCAAAATCCTTTCCTTCCATTTCTTTTTCATCCACATATTCCGGCAATAAAAACGCTTGTGAATAACCACGCTGTGCGCCAATAAAATCTACAATTTTATCTACCTCTGGTGTATCAACAAAAGCACATTGTAAACGTACCAGTTCACCATTATAACTTATCAGCATGTCGCCTTTGCCAATCAACTGTTCTGCACCACCGGCATCTAATATTGTTCTGCTATCTATCTTACTACTAACCTTAAAAGCAATTCTTGCCGGAAAGTTAGCTTTGATTGTACCGGTAATAATATTCACACTGGGTCTTTGTGTAGCAATAATTAAATGCACCCCTACAGCCCTTGCCAACTGCGCCAAACGGGCAATGGGCATTTCAACTTCTTTACCAGCTGTCATTATCAGGTCAGCAAATTCATCAACCACCAAAACAATAAAAGGCAAAAACTGGTGGCCTTTTTCAGGATTTAATTTACGGGCAATAAATTTTTCGTTATACTCCCTTATATTCCTGCAACCGGCTTCTTTCAATAAATCATACCGGTTGTCCATTTCAATACACAATGCATTGAGTGTGTGAACAACCTTTTTTGTATCGGTAATAATAGCATCTTCTTCCCCTGGCAATTTTGCAAGAAAATGTTTTTCTATTGTTTTATAAATACTCAACTCCACCTTTTTGGGATCTACCAAAACAAACTTTAATTGCGATGGGTGTTTACTGTATAACAAAGAAACAAGAATGGCATTTAGACCAACAGATTTACCCTGTCCTGTAGCACCTGCCATCAATAAATGGGGCATACTGGCAAGGTCTACGATAAAATTTTCGTTGTTAATTTTTTTACCAATAGCAATGGGTAAAGAGAAATTGTTTTGCCTGAATTTATCTGTATCCAGTAAAGTACGCATGCTAACAATTGTCTTCTTTGCATTTGGCACTTCAATACCAATGGTACCCTTGCCAGGTATGGGTGCAATAATACGTATGCCCAATGCAGCAAGGCTTAAAGCTATATCATCTTCCAGGTTTTTTATTCTTGAAATTCTTACACCGGCTGCAGGAATAATTTCATACAAAGTAACTGTTGGGCCAACTGTTGCATAAATTTTTTGAATATTGATATCGTAATTTTTAAGGGTATTGATGATCTGGTTTTTATTAGTCTCCAGTTCTGCAGGATCCTGCACAATTTTTTCACTGCCATGTGCTTCCAGTAAATCAAGCTGTGGGTATTTGTAATCCCTCAAATCTAAAATAGGGTCATAAGGTGTATCAATCGTTGTTGATTTTGTAGTTTTAACAAATGTTTGTTCCTCTTCGGCAGGCAATTCGGGTACAGTCTTAATTTCTAACTCCAGTGCAGGCGCATCATTATTTTTTAATGGTTTATTACTTCCATAACCAGGCATGTCCATGGTTGTATCCTGCTTAAATACACTATTTTCATCCTGCTCATTTTCAGTTATCGGTTTCAATTCCCCTGCTTCATTTTTTGCAGGAAATTCCTTTTCAATAATTTTAAAATCATGGTTCAATGCTGGATTTACTTCTAATGGAATATTCAGCATTCCTCCATCTCCTTTTACTTGGTTGCGTTTACCATCAACTTTAATAATTTCGTCTTCCACTTCTGTTGTTTCTGTATCCGCAATACTATCTTCATTTTGCACTTCTTCTCCCGTTACGGTAAATATTTTTTTGGAGGGTAAATTAAACACAGGATTAAACCGCCAGATTACATATACCAATATTGATACAGCAATTACAGCCAAAGTACCTATTTGCCCGATAGTTTTATACATCGAGTCTTTTACCATATTACCTACTGCACCTCCCCATGGAAACATTTTTCCATTCATAATTACAGCAGCACTAACACTAAGAATAATGAGCCCGGTGATAACATACTTTACGTTGCGCCTAACTGAAAATATTTTTTTACCAAAAAATAAATTGATACCTGCTACAAAAAAGAAACTACAGATAAAATAAGAAGCAATGCCAAAACCTTTAAAAATAAAAAAGTGTGAAATAAAAGCACCAAAAGTACCTAACAGGTTACTTACTTTAGCATCGGTACCCCACAACAATTTAAAGCCGTCACGGGCTTTACTTTGGTCATCTTGCCAGGTAAATAAATAAGAAGTAAATGCAATGAATAATAAAAAGGATATTAATAAAAAAAGAGTGCCTATTATTTTATGCGTACGCTCATCTTTAAGTAATTGTTTTACTACTACTTTTTCTTCGGTTTCG